>DASYRU010000061.1:0-7268 GCA_036004165.1 Actinomycetota bacterium | reverse complement strand
GATCGTCCCGAGCAGGGTCGGCCCGCCGCCGATCAGCCCCGCCAGTCCGAGCCAGCCCCAGGAGGCACGCACGTCGGCGGCGGCCAGCGGCCCGACGATGCCGAAGCCCTCGGTCATGTTGTGCAGCGCGAAGCCGATGATGAGCAGCGCCGCCAGCGTCATCTCCCCGGCCGTGGCGGCCTGGCCGATGGCCAGGCCTTCGGAGAAGTTGTGCAGCCCGATGCCAGCGGCGATGGCCATGCCGGTACGCAGCGCCGCCACCTGGACCGGCAGACCGGGCAGCTCGGCCTCGGCCACCGACATGGCGCCGGGGCCGATGCTGGTCCGCTGGGGCGGGGATGACCGCTTCCACAGACGCCCCAGGTACAGCGGCGACAGCAGACCGACACCAAAGCCGACGGCGAAGACCAGGCCGAGCGCGGCGAACCGGCTCCAGGCGGCACCGCCCTCGGCGGCCTGCTTGACCGCCTCCTCGACCGGCTCGACGGCGTGGCCGAGGATCTCGAACAGCAGGAACGCAAGGATGCCGGCCGAGGCGCCGTTGAGGAACGCCCTGGCCCTCAGGCTCGCGGCCCGAACCCGGCCGAGCGGCAGGCCGAGGTAGATGGTGAACCCGGCGATCGCGCCGAGGAGGATCGTCTGCGTGGTGGACAGGGGCCTGCTCCTTTGGGCGCCATCACCGAATTAGGCTTACCGAAGAACGCGCGCGAACCTTACCGGTCCCGGCTCCCCCTCGCAAGACCTGTCGGCGATACGGTGAGCGGATGAACGAGGCTGCCCGGACGGGCCTGGGGTTGCTGGTCCTGGTGGTCGTTGCCAGCGTGGTCCCACTGGTCGACGGGGTGCGGCAGGCCCGCATGGTGGTGTGGTCGGCCGGGCGTGGCGCGGTCCAGCTGTTGACGGTCGGGCTGGTGCTGGGGGCGGTGTTCCGCGCTCCGGTTGTGGTGCTGCCCGTGCTGGCGGTGATGGCGGTGGCGGCGACCGCGACCGTCACCCCGCGCCTGGCGGAGCTGCCGGTGCGGGAGTGGTGGCGGCGCCCGGCCGCGGTCGCGGTGGCGGTGACCAGCGGCGCAGCCGTGACCGCATCGGTGGTGTTCGGGACCGGTGCGCTGCCGTTCGGCGTCCGCAACATCGTGGCCGTCGGCGGCATCACCCTGGGGGGCGCGATGACCGCTTCGACCCTTGCCGGTCGCCGGTTCCTCGCCGAGCTCCGGGGCCGCCGCGCCGAGGTCGAGGGCAAGCTGGCCCTGGGAGCGACGATGCGGCAGGCCACCGCCGACCTGGTCGGGGTGGCGGTCGGCGAGGCACTGGTCCCCGCGCTTGACCAGACCCGCACGACCGGGCTGGTCACCCTGCCAGGGGCGTTCGTGGGCGCCCTGTTCGGCGGCGCCAGCCCGCTGACGGCCGCCCGCTTCCAGCTGGTCGTCCTGGTGGGCCTGCTGGCGGCCGAGAGCGTCGCGGCGGTCGTGCTGCTGCGGCTGCTGGCCGTCGTGCCGTTCCTGCCGATCACCGCCGCGGAACGGTAGCCGGGCCCTAACGGACGACCAGGGCGAGCAGGGTGCCGAAGGCGGCCATGCCGACCACCAGCCAGGTGACCGAGTCGCCGATGTGGCCGTTGTGGAGGCTGCGCAGGGCGGCGCCGACGGGCGCCCAGAGCCGCGCGGCCGCGCGACCGCGAAGGCCGGACGGGCGGCGGCGCAGCAGCGGCCAGATCCCCAGCGCCAGCCCGAGCACGGCCGCGAGCGTCGCCCAGCCGGCCGGTCCCGCCGGGTACCCGGGCGGGTGGCTCTCCGCGTCGGCGCCGCCCGGGCCGGACGCCCCCTGCAGGACCGCGGCGGCGTAGGCGGGCCGGTCGGTGAAGCGGGCGGCGGCCAGCTCGACCCTGCCGGCCAGGCCGGGCACCAGCCCGATGGCGAGCGCACCGGCCAGCAGCAGCGCGGCAGGGGCGAGCATGGTCGGGTGCGCGGGGCCGGGTGGGGCGTCGACCGCCCGCGCCGGTGGGCCGCCGAGGCCGAGGAACACCCGCCCGGCGGCGCGCAGCAACGCGGCCGCGGTCAGGGCGGCCACCACCACGAACAGGGCGGTCAGCCAGGCGTGCCCGGCGGCGCCGGCGGCCTCCTCCATCAGGGCCTTGCCGAGGAAGGTGCCGAACGGCGGCACGCCGGCCAGCCCGAGGGCACCGAGCACCACCAGCGTCGCGGTCCACGGCAGGTGGCGCCCGCGGCCCCTGAGCGCCAGCTCGTCGACGCTGCCCAGGTGGTACTGGACGATCCCGACCGAGGCGAACAGCGATCCCTTGATCAGCCCGTCGGCGACCGCGTACAGCACCGCACCGCCGAGACCGGCCGGCCCGAGCAGCGCCAGGCCGGTCAGGGTGAGACCGACGTGGCTGATGGTCGCATAGGCCAGCAGCCGGGTCAGGTGGTGCTGGAGCAGGCACATGACCCCCCCGACCAGGGCGGTGACGACGCCCGCGCCGAGCAGCACGGCCCGCAGGCCGCCGGCGTCGGCGGCCAGCGGCCCCGAGAACACCGTCCAGTACACGCGCGCCAACGCGTACAGGCCGAGCTCGGAGACGACGCCCGCGAACAGCATCCCGACCGGCGTTGGCGCCATCGCGTAGGCGTCGGCCAGCCAGAAGTGGAACGGCACCACCGCCGCCTTGACGAAGAAGCCGACCAGCAGCAGCAGGAAGGCGACCACCACCAGCCGGTCGGCCGGGCCGCTGGCCAGCGCCTGCCCGAGCTGCGCCAGGTTGAGCGCGCCGCTGCGGCCGTACAGCAGGGCGATGCCGGCGAGCACCAGGAAGGCCCCGACCGAGTTGGTGATCGCGAAGTTGAGCGCCCCCTGCAGGGAGCCGGGGTCCTCAGTCCGGTAGCCGGCGAGCGCGTAGGCGGAGACGCTCAGCAGCTCGTAGAAGACGAACATGTTGAACAGGTCGCCGCTCAGGCAGAAGCCGACGATGCCGGCCAGGAACACCAGCATCAGGCTGTGGTAGAGGGTGCCGACGGCCTCGAAGTAGCGCCACGAGAACACCAGGGCCGCGGTTGCCAGCACCCCCGCGAGGGTGGCGAGCCCGGCCCCGACCGGGTCGATCGCGAAGGCCACGCCGAGGGCGATGCCCTGCCGCGGCGTCCAACCCCCGAACCAGTAGACGACCGGCCCGCCCGCCGCCTGCAGCAGCAGGGCCGCGCAGAGCCCGGCGACGGTCGCGGCGGTGGCGACCGCGACCGCGTCGGCCGGGCGCCGCCGGATCACCGGGGCGAGGCCGACCAGGGCGGCCGCCACCAGCAGGGGGACGGCCACCGGCAGCGCGGGAAGGGCGCCCACGGTCAGTCCCGCACCGAGCGGAACTCCTCGGGGTCGAGCGTTCCGTGTCGCTTGTAGGTCTGGACGGCCAGGGCGAGCAGCAGCGCCGACACGGTCGCCCCGACCACGATGTCGGTCAGGGTCAGGGCGGAGACCACCGGGTCGACCGCCCGGGTGCCGACGGGGACGTCGAGGAAGATCGGTGCCGTCCCACCGCGCTCGTAGCCGATCGCCAGCAGCAGGACGTAGGTGGAGGACTGCACCACCGAAAGGCAGACGACCGCGTGGACCAGGTTGCGGCTGGTCACGATCCCGTACAGCCCGACCAGGAACAGCCAGGCGGCGATCAGGTAGGGAAGCAGGCTCACGTCTGCTCTCCCGGGCGGCGCACCACCAGCGTCTGCTCCAGGAACTCCGACAGCAGCAGCACGAAGCCGGCGGCCACCTCGAGCCCGACGGCCAGGTTGATCAGCGGG
Source organism: Actinomycetota bacterium (assembly GCA_036004165.1). GTDB lineage: Bacteria > Actinomycetota > CALGFH01 > CALGFH01 > CALGFH01 > CALGFH01. The sequence goes on along the minus strand of DASYRU010000061.1, from coordinate 3,483 downwards.
ATCATGCCGGAGGAGAGCAGCGTCCCCGCCTGGCCGAGGGGGAGCACGTTCTCCAGGAAGGTCACGCCGGCGGCCAGGCCGAGCAGGCCGACCGCCACGTAGCCGGCGGCGCCGGACGACTCCGCCAGGTCCAGCAGCGCCTCCGGCCGCACCCGGCGCAGGGTCACGTACTCCCCGGATAGATAGACCAGCAGCGCGCCGGTGGCCAGCACCACCCCGCCCTGGAAGCCGCCGCCGGGGGAGAGGTGGCCGTGGGCGACCACGTAGATGCCGAACAGCACCACCGGCCCGAGCAACGCCAGGCCGAGCACGCGCACCGCGTTGGAGGTCCCTGGGGCACGCCGGTCGGCGGCGTCCTCGTCGGGCGCCTCCTCGCGCTCGTCGCGCTGGGCCCTGAGCAGGATCGCCACCCCGATGACGGCCGCGAACAGGATGTACTCCTCCCCCATGGTGTCGACCCCGCGGTAGTCGAAGGTGACCGCGGCGACCACGTTGGTGGCGTGCCGCTCGCCGACCGCCACCGCGTTCAGCACGTCCCCGTAGGGGCCCCGGTAGATCCCGTAGTCCGGCAGCCCGGAGAGGCCCCAGACCAGCAGGGCGCCGGCCACCGCCGCGGCGACCAGGAAGACCCGCCGCCGAAGGGAGGGACTCATTCCCGGTCCTCCCTGCGGCCGCCAAGGGCGCGCACCTTGGCGAGGGCGAGCAGGATCATCAGCGGCAGGGCGACCGCGCCGACGGTGATCTGGGAGAGCGCGACGTCGGGCGACTGGAAGACCAGGAACATCACCCCGAGCAGCAGCCCGTAGAAGCTGGCGACGATCGCCTGGTTCAGCGGGTCGCGGGTGAGCACCACCGCGGTGCCGCCCGCGGCGACCAGCAGCATGACGGCGACCTCCAGCACGATCACGGTCCCTTCACCTGCTCTCCTTCCTGGACCCGCCACTCGCCGAACTCGCGGACGCGGGCGGCCCGTGCGGTGGCGTGCGTGAGCACCGGGTTGGTCACCAGCAGGGCGAGCGCGACCAGCAGCGCCTTGATACCGGCCGCCGAGAAGCTCTCCCGGAGCACGATCGCGGCGGCGATCGCCAACGGGCCGATGGTGGTGGCCGGGGCGGTGTAGTGGAGCCGGTCGTAGGCGTCGCGCATCGCCAGCACACCCACGCAGCAGGCGAGCTCGACCCCGACGCCGAGCACCAGCAGCACGGCGATCGCGATCCCCCGGAGGCTCATATCCAGCGCTCCAGGAAGCGGGCGAAGACCATCCCGCCGGCAAACGACAGCAACGCCAGCGCCAGCGCCAGGTCGAAGTAGATCGCCCGGTCGAACGCCTCGGCGAGCAGCAGCAGCACCAGGGTGTCGACGGTCGCGGCCATCTCGAGGCCGACCAGCCGGTTGACCGGGTCGCCCCGCAAGCACACCAGGCCGCACGGCACCAGCCCCGCCAGCAGCGCCAGCGCCGCCACCATCCATTCATTCATCGGGGCACCCCCTTGGGCCCCAGAGACCAGAGCACCCCTTCGGGGTTCCCCGGACCCCTCCGGCCCGAACCCCTCCGGCATTCATCGGGGGTTCTCCAGCATGCTGTCCGGCACCGGGTTGGCCGCTTCGGGGACGAGCTGGTGGACGAGCATCACGCCCTCGTCGCCCTCGATCCCGACCACGTAGGTGTTGGGGGTGAGCGAGACGGTGCCGGTGACCAGCGCACGCCTGGCCGCCGAGCAGGCGTCGTCCCGCTCCAGCGGGAAGGGCAGCGCGCGGAAGGCGCCGTGGACGGGCCGCCCGGTGAGCTGGCGCCAGAGGGCCACCGCCAGCAGCCGGGAGTCGTCGAGGACCTGCCACGGCAGCCGGGAGAGGTCACGGAGCCATGGCACCTCCAGCCGGAAGCGGACCAGGTCCTGGGCTCGCACCAGGTCGGCGGCGGTGGCGGCGACCGCCGCCGCGACCAGGCCGAGGACCACCTCCGACCGGGCGAAGGTGTCGACGAACAGCAGCCACAACAGCACCAGCGGGACGTACCAGGCGATCCAGAACTTGCCAGAAGAAGTCCGCGCATTACCACCACGTCCGCCCTGATCGCCTTCAGGGTTCCCGTGGTCTTGGTAATGCGCGGACTTCTTTGGTCGCAGCACGGGCCGGCTCCCTGCTCGCGGGTCGGTGCCCAAAGCATAGTTGGCCCTCAGCCGGCCGTCTCCAGTTCGCGCAGCATGGTCAGGAACACCGCGACCGCACCAGATGGCGGCCCCGCGTCGCGCCGGCGGACGGCCACGATCTCGCGCCTGGCCGGGGCGGCGTCGCCCAGGTCCAGCTCGGTCAGCGCGCCGGCGGCCAGCTCGGCGGCGACCACGCTGGCCGGCACCAGCGAGATGCCGAGCCCGCGCTCGACCATCTTCTTGGCCGCCTCGATGTTGTCCAGCTCCATGATGCTGCCCGGCACCACGCCGGCCTGGTGGAAGATGGCCTCGGTGTCGTCGCGGAAGCTGGCGCTGCGGCCGAACAGGATCAGCGCCTCGCCGGCCAGCTCGGCCAGCCGCACCTGGCGACGGTCGGCCAGCCGGTGGCTCGGACCGGCGATCAGGACCAGCTGGTCGGCGTACAACGGCGTCGACTCGACCTCCGGGTGACCGAGGGCGCGCATGATGCCGAGCTGCACCTGGTCGTGCAGCACCATCTCGAGGATCTCCTCCGAGGTGCCGGTCTTGACGGTCAGGCGCACGCTCGGATGCCCGGCGCTGAAGCGGGCCAGCGCGTCGGGCAGGACGTAGGTGCTGACGGTCGGAGGCGCGCCGAGGACCAGCCGGCCGGCGATGCCGCGGCGCAGCTCGTCCAGGCGCTCGCGGCCGTCGCCGAGGGCACGGACGACGTGCTCGGCGTAGGGCAGGAACGTCTCCCCGGCGTCGGTGAGCCGCATGCCGCGGCGGGTGCGGACGAACAGCTGCTCGCCGAGGTTGGCCTCCAGCGCCTGAAGTCGGGCGGTCAGGGTGGGCTGGGACACGAACAGGGCCTCTGCGGCCCTGCTCAGGTTCTGGCGCCTGGCCACCTCCAAGAAGGCCTCGATCTGCGGGAGCACGTCCCCCCCCTCAGGTATAGGCGATCTCCTCAGGTATAGGCGATCTCGATTCCTGTTATTAAGACGATCTATTGGACCGATGGCAAGACCTCGCCTTACGCTCTTTCTTCTCATCCCCAAACCCGACTGGAGCGGCCGATGCGTATCGTCTTCCTCGGTCCGCCAGGGGCGGGCAAGGGGACCCAGGCGGTGCGCCTGGCCGAGCAGTTCCACTGCGCCGACATCGCCACCGGCGACATCTTCCGCGCCAACGTGGCCGAGGGCACCCAGCTCGGTCTGCTGGCCCAGGAGTACATGGACCGCGGTGACCTGGTGCCCGACGAGGTGGTGATCGCGATGGTGATGGACCGGCTGGCCGAGCCGGACTGCCAGGCGGGGTTCGTGCTGGACGGCTTCCCCCGCACGGTGGCGCAGGC
>DASYRU010000060.1:0-5755 GCA_036004165.1 Actinomycetota bacterium | reverse complement strand
CACCGCCGCGCTGCTCGGCATCGCCGGGCTGGTGGCCGCCATCATCGTGTTCGCCCTGATCCTGCGCAGCGAGGAGCAGGCGCGCCGGTTCGGGGTGCTGGCCGGCCGGGTCGCCTCGCGGCTGCTGCGGCTGGTCCGCCGTCCGCCCACCCAGGGATGGGAGCTGGCCACGGTCAAGTTCCGTTCCCGCACCGTGGCCCTGGTCGAGCACCGCTGGGTCGCGATCACGGTGGCCACGCTGGTCAGCCACCTGTCGCTGTACCTGGTGCTGCTGGCGACGCTCCGCGCGGTCGGGGTGAGCGAGGACGAGGTCGGCTGGGCGCAGGTGCTGGCGGCGTTCGCGTTCGCGCGGCTGGCCACCGCGATCCCTGTCACCCCTGGCGGCGCCGGCGTGGTGGAGGCGGTGCTGATCGGTGGGTTGGTGGCGGCGGGTGGCGACCGGGAGCAGGTGACCGCCGCGGTGCTGGTGTACCGGGCACTGACCTGGGCGTTGCCGATCCTGGTCGGGGTCGTCTGCTACCTGTGGTGGCGCCGAGGCTCGATCCGACCCGCGCCGGCGCCGGCCCTGGAGAAGGGGGCCGGGCTCGACTGAACCGGCGCTGGCTCCACCAGGGCGCGCCGAGCGGCCAGCAGGCCGGCTGGCACCGGCCGGGGCCGGCCTCAGGTGGCGCGATCCTCCCCCGCCGGGGTGGCCTGCTCGCGCCGGCCGCCGCGGTCGCGGGCGACGTCCAGCGCCAGGTCGAGCACGGCGGCGATCGCCAGGCCGATCGCGGCCCCGCCGACCACGTCGAGCGGGTTGTGCGCGCCCAGGTACACCCGGGCGACCGCGTTGAGGCCCGCCAGCACGAACGCCACGATCCCCCAGCGGCGCGGCAGCACCAGCACCAGCAGCCCGGCGATCGCGAAGGTGATGATCGCGTGCCCGGAGACAAAGCTCAGCCCGGCGGAGTTGACCCCGTGCAGGATCGCGTCCGGCACCGTGGTCCCCGGCCGTTCCCGCTGCACCAGCAGCTTGACCAGCCGCTCGGTGGCGAGCTTCAGCGGCACCACCAGCACCAGCGCGGCGGCCAGGCGCCAGCGCCGGAACGCCAGCGCGCCGGCGGCGACCACCAGCGGCATCGCCAGCACGCCGAGGTACTGGAAGAGCAGCATCGGCGGGTACAGCCAGTCGGGCAGCCCGTTGACGGCGTGGAAGGCGGCCCGCTCGACCGGCCCGACCCGCCCGTCGGCCACGATCACCGCGCAGAGGGCGAACACCGCCAGGCTCGCCAGCAACACCAGAAGGTCCCGTCGGACGCGGCTCAAGGCGCCCCCATCGTGGTCGGGATGGCCGGCCAGCGCTTAGGATCAGCGCGTGATGCCGGGCCGTCAAGGAGTGGAGCAGCCGGCGGCGCCGACCGTGCGCCCCCTGCACCCGGCGCTGCAGGTCGGCGACGGGAGCGAGAACCTGCTGGTCCGCGGCGACGCGCTCGACGCCCTGACCAGCCTGCTGCAGCTCGACGGGTACCGGGACCGCTACGCGGGGAAGGTCAGGCTCTGCTACCTCGACCCGCCGTTCAACACCGGCGAGACCTTCGAGCACTACCGCGACGCCGTTGCCAGGTCGGAGTGGCTGGCGATACTGCGCGACCGGCTCGTCCGGATCCGTCAGCTGCTGGCTCCGGACGGCAGCGTGTGGGTCCATCTCGACGACTCCGAGCAGCATCGCGCCAGGTGCGTCCTGGACGAGGTGTTCGGCCCCAAGGCCTTCGTCGCGACCGTCATCTGGCAGAAGCGAACCTCGAGGGACAACCGCAAGGCCTTCAGCGCGATGCACGACTACATCCACGTCTACGCCCCGCTCGGCCCCGTCGCGTGGAAGCGGCTCCGCAACCCCCTGCCCGACGGCGGTGCGTTCCGCAACCCGGATGGCGATCCGAACGGCCCTTGGCGCTCGGTGCCGATGACGGCCCAGGCCGGTCATGGCACCGCGGGGCAGTTCTACACGATCGTCTCGCCGGCCGGCGACGCGCACGATCCGCCGGCGGGCCGGTGCTGGACCTACACCAGGGAGCGGTTTGACGAGCTGGTCGCCGCCGGACGCGTGTACTGGCCCAGGTCCGGTCGCGGCAAGCCCCGCCTCAAGCGCTACCTCCACGAGGCCACCGGTCTGGCCCCCTTCACCATCTGGACGGCCGAGGAGGTCGGCGAGAACGCGGACGCCAAGAAGGCGCTGCTGGCGGCGTTCCCTGGTCGTGCACCGTTCGACACGCCCAAGCCGGAGACGCTGCTGCAGCGCATCATCCACATCGCCACCAACCCGGGCGAGCTGGTGCTCGACTGCTTCCTCGGATCGGGGACGACCGCGGTGGTGGCGCAGCGGATGGGCCGAAGGTGGGTCGGCGTGGAGCGCAGCACCGAGGTGGTGGACCTGTTCGCCCTCCCGCGGCTGCGGGCGGCCCTCGACGGGCGGGGCTTCACCGTCGTCGACGTCGTCCCGGACGTTCCTCAGGGCCTTGCCACCAGCAGCACCTCGGCGTCGTAGGCCACCTCGCCGTTGACCTGCTCCCGGTTCAGCTTGCTGTGGGCGATCCGGCCGGCCGATTCGACCCGGACGGCGGTGAAGTACTCGCCGGCGAGCTCGGTGATCTCGCCGATGGTGACCAGCCGCGGTCGTGGCCTGGCGGCCGTCCCGGTGGCGTACGGCGAGTAGGAGAGGACCAGCGGCGCCCCCAGCTTGACGGCGTGCTCGAAGAGCCCGCGGAACGCGCCGGTCACCTCCGTCCTGATGCAGAACGGCGACTGGTGCCGCTCGGCCCGGTACAGGGCGCGGCTGAGGCGGGTCGACCGGCCGATGCGCACCTTGGAGATCTCCGGCTCGTCACCGAGGGCGATGGTCTCCAGCACGTGGTAGAAGCGGCTGTAGTGGTCCCGCGTGTAGGGCGGGTCGGCGTAGATCGCGCCGACCCCGGTGGGGAGCGCCGCCAGTGCGCTGCGGTAGTCGGCCCGGATGACCGCGTGCCGATGGACGGCGCCGGGCAGGCGCTGGTAGCGCTCCAGCCAACCGGCGTAGCGCTCCAGCACCGGCGTGCGGCGCTTCCTCGCGACCGACGCGACCGCCGCCGCCTTCGGGCGACCGTCCCCCCCGCGGGGCCGGACCGGCTGTGCGAACTGGCTGCCGACGGTGGAGACGATCTCGCTGGTGGTGCTCAACAGCGCGGCCAGCGCGGTGTCGCGGTACGGATCGGGCAGCTCGCGGACTGCCGCGGCGATGGCGTCGAGCGCCGCCGCCTGCCGGTAGGAGAAGTACAGGCCACCGTAGTAGCGCGTCAGGACGCTGTCGGGTCCGCCGGCCAGGGTGCCCGCCGCGTCGTCCAGCAGCGCCGCCAGCGCCGGCGGCGGCTCGCCGCCCTGCCGCTTGAACGCCAGGATCGAGCCGTGCTCGAGGACGTCGCACAGCGGCACGGCGTCGCCCGCCAGCGCGGCGCGCATCGCCGCAGCCTCGTGCGCCGCCAGCTTCGCGATCTGGTGGAGGAGCCGCTGGTGACGGCGCCGGGCCGCGAGCATCGTCGCCGCGGCAACCCCGGCCGGGAGGACGGCCGGACACAGCAGCGCCGAGGTGATCACCCGGGAGTACTCCTGGACGTCGACGGCGACCACCCGTCGTCGCCTGGCCAGGCGCTGGGCGACCACGCCCGAGCCGGAGAAGAGGTCGCAGACGGGAGCGCCCGGGTCGGTCAGGCCGTCGACGACGTGCTCGAGGACGTCCAGCAGCCGCCACTTGTTGCCCAGGTACTGGATCGGTCGGAAGCCACCTTCGCTGCAGCTCGGCATGGCAGGCGGGATCCTACCGGCCGTGCTTGTCACAGCTATGGTGAAGACTTCCAGATGTCACCGGAATGCGGTGGCGGCCGGCGGTTCTTACCGGCAGACTGGGTTGCTGTGCGCGCCGTGAGAGCGACGCGATATGTCTTGACGGACGGTCGATCGCGATATATCGTGACCGACCGGCTGATGGGTGGCGAACCCTGGGGGTGTCATGGGCGGAGCGGGAAGGATAGCGAGGCTGCCGGCTGGCCGCCGGACCAAGTGGGTGGTCCTGGCCTTCTGGATCGTCGTGTTCGCAGTGGCAGGACCGCTTGCCGGCAAGCTCAACAGCGCCCAGCAGAACGACTCCTCCGCCTGGCTGCCGAACAACGCCGAGTCCACCCAGGTGGTCGACCTGGCCAAGCGGTTCACGCCCAGCGACGTCTTCCCTGCCCTGGTGGTCTACGAACGCGCCGACGGCGTCACCCAGGCCGACCAGGCCAAGGTCGCCGCCGACGTCCAGCGCTTCGCCGGCGTCAGGGACGTCAGCGGCAAGGTCCTCGGCCCGATCCCGTCCGAAGATGGAAAGGCGCTCCAGGCGGTCATCCCCCTCAAGGTGGAGGAGGAGGGCAACGGCTGGGAGGAGCTGGCCCCGACCGTCGACCAGATCCGCTCGATCGCCAAGGCCGACGCCGGCGGACTGCAGGTGTACGTGACCGGGCCCGCCGGGTACTTCGCCGACTTCAGCGAGGTGTTCTCCGGGTTCGACTCCACCCTGCTGTACATCACCGCGGTGATCGTGATCGTCATCCTGCTGTTGACCTACCGCAGCCCGGTGCTGTGGCTGCTGCCGCTGACCACCGTGTTCGTCGCCCTGACCGCCGCGCAGGCGGTGATCTACCTGCTCGCCACGAACGCGGGCCTGACGGTCAACGCCCAGAGCGCGTTCATCTTGACCGTGCTGGTCTTTGGGGCCGGGACCGACTACGCGTTGCTGCTGACCGCCCGCTACCGCGAGGAGCTACGCCGCCACGAAGACCGGCACGAGGCGATGGCGGTGGCGCTGCACCGCGCGGCGCCGGCGATCATCGCCAGCGGCGCCACCGTGATCTTGAGCCTGCTGGCCCTGCTGGTGGCCGAGCTCAACTCGACCAAGAGCCTCGGCCCGGTGATGGCGATCGGGATCGCGGTGGGGCTGTGCGCGATGCTGACGCTGCTGCCGGCGCTGCTGGTGACCTTCGGACGCTGGGTGTTCTGGCCGCGGCGGCCGGCGCTTGGTTCCGCCGAGCCGACCGAGCGCGGGCTGTGGGCGCGGATCGGGCGGCGCATGGCCCCACGGCCCCGGCTGGTCTGGGTGGTGACCGCGCTGGTGCTGGGGGCGCTGGCGCTTGGTGCGACCGGGCTGAAGGCCAACGGCCTGCAGAGCAAGGACGGCTTCCGCACCGAGCCGGAGGCGGTCACCGGCGAGGCGGCGCTGGCCCGCCACTTCCCGGCCGGCGCCGGCAACCCCGTCCAGGTCATCGGCAACGCCAGCGCCGCGCCGCAGTTGCAGTCGGCGGTGTCCAACACCTCTGGGGTGACGGCGGTGACCAATCCGGTGGTCAAGGACGGCTACGCCTACGTGGAGGGGACGCTGACCACCACCGTGGACAGCCAGACCTCCTATGACGCCGTGGACCGGCTCCGGTCCAACGTGCACGCGATCCAGGGGGCGGACGGCAAGGTCGGCGGCGCCAGCGCGGTCACCCTCGACATCCTGCGCGCCTCCGAGCACGACCGCAACGTGGTGGTGCCGGTGGTGCTGCTGGTGGTGCTGGTCATCCTGGGACTGGTGCTGCGCGCGGTCGTCGCGCCGCTGCTGCTGGTCGCCACCGTGGTGCTGTCGTTCGGCGCGGCGCTTGGCGTCAGCGCCCTGGCCTTCAACAACCTCTTCAACTTCGCCGGGGCCGACCCGTCGTTCCCGCTGTGG
>DASYRU010000059.1:0-4260 GCA_036004165.1 Actinomycetota bacterium | reverse complement strand
GTCTCGGCCAGGATGCCGGCCGGGACGATATGGGGGCCACGGTCCCGTGCCAGCACGTCGAGGACCGCGGCGTGACCCGGATCGGCCCGGTTGAGCAGCGCGAACAACGCCGAGGTGTCGAGCGTGATCACGAGATGCCCCACTTGGTGCGCCAGTTTCGGCGCAGCCAATCCTCGGTGTCCTCACCGTGCAGGTTGGGCTCGTCCACGATGCCGATCGAGCGTGCCTTCGGTCGCTCCACCGTCCCCAGGAACGTCGCCAGCGCCTCGCGGATCAGGTCAGCCTGGGACCGGCCCATCCGCCGGGCCGCCTCCTGGAGCTGCCGTTGCAGCTCGTCGGGGAGGTACAGGGTGGTCTTCTGCATGGCCCTAGTATGCCATATACCATATATGGCGCCCGGGTGTTATCCGCAGACGGCGCCCTGGTCGGCGCCGCCGACCAGGCGGGCGTACTTGGCGAGCACGCCGGAGGTGTAGCGGGGGGTGGGGCGCTTCCAGGCGGCCCGGCGGCGTTCCAGCTCGGCGTCGTCGAGCTCCAGGTCGATGCGGCGGCTGGCCGCGTCCAGGGCGATGGGGTCGCCGTCGGCGACCAGCGCGATCGGCCCGCCGTCGAACGCCTCCGGGGCGACGTGGCCGATGCAGGCCCCCCAGGTCGCGCCGAAGAAGCGCCCGTCGGTGACCAGCACCACGTCGCGACCGAGCCCGGCGCCCTTGATCGCGCCGGTGACCGCCAGCATCTCGCGCATGCCGGGGCCGCCCTTGGGACCCTCGTAGCGGATCACCAGCACGTCGCCGGAGCGCACCTGACCGGCGGTGACCGCCGCGAAGCAGGCCTCCTCGGAGTCGAACACGCGCGCGCTGCCGCGGAAGCTCAGGTTGTCGTTGCCGGGGATCTTCACCAGCGCACCTGCGGGGGCGAGGCTGCCGCGCAGCACCGCCAGGCCCCCCTCGGCGGCGATCGGCGAGGCGACCGGGTGGACCACCTCGCCGTCGGGCGTCCCGGCCCCCTCCAGGTTCTCGGCCATGGTCTGGCCGGTGACGGTGAGCACGTCGCCGTCGACTAGGCCGGCCTGCAGCAGCTCGCGCAGCACCGCGGGCAGGCCGCCGACCCGGTCCAGGTCGACCATCACGTAGCGGCCGCCCGGACGCATGTCGACGATGTGGGGGACCCGCCGGCTGACCGCGTCGAAGTCGTCGAGGGACAGCTCCACCCCGGCCTCGTGGGCGATCGCCAGCAGGTGCAGGACCGCGTTGGTGGAACCGGCGGTCGCCATCACCACGGCGGCGGCGTTCAGGAACGCCCGCCTGGTCATGATCTGGCGGGGCCGGAGGTCAAGCTCGAGCAGGCCGACGACCGCCTCGCCGGTCCGTCTGGCCAGCTCCGCCCGGCGCTCGGACACCGCGGGCGGGGTGGCCGACCCTGGCAGGGCCATGCCGAGCGCCTCGGCCGCCACCGACATGGTGTTGGCGGTGTACATCCCGGCGCACGACCCGGCGCCGGGGCAGGCGACCCGCTCCAGCTCGTCCAGGTCCGCCTGGGACATGGTCCCGGCGGCGACCGCCCCGACGCCCTCGTAGCAGTCCTGCACGGTCACGTCGTGGCCGCGGAAATGGCCGGGCAGGATGGTGCCGCCGTAGATGAACACGGCAGGCAGGTCGAGGCGGGCGCAGGCCATCAGCATGCCGGGCAGCGACTTGTCGCAGCCGGCGATCGCCACCAGCCCGTCCAGCCGTTCGGCGTGCATCACCAGCTCGACCGAGTCGGCGATCACCTCACGGCTCACCAGCGACGCCCGCATGCCCTCGTGGCCCATGGCGATGGCGTCGGAGACGGCGATGGTGCCAAACTCCAGCGGCACCGCGCCGGCCAGCCGCACCCCGGCCTTGGCGGCGTCGGCCAGCTTGTCGAGGTGGATGTTGCAGGGGGTGACCTCGTTCCAGGAGGAGGCCACCCCGACCTGGGGCCGCTCGAAGTCGTCGTCGGTGAAGCCGACCGCGCGCAGCATCGAGCGGGCGCCGGCGCGGTCGCGGCCGGCGGTGACCTCGGTGGAGCGGGGGCGGGAGGGGGCGTGGGTCGTCTCCATGGAGGCTCCTACCTGGTCGGGTGGCCGGCCTCGCGGCGGGCGGCCGCCACCACCGTGTCGATGAAGGGGAGCTTGCCTGCCCGGTAGGCGGCCCGGTCGAGGCGGAAGCGTCCGGCAAGGCCGCGCTTGAGCTTGCCGTACTCCTCGGCCGCCTGTGGGTGGCTGCGCAGGTAGTCGCGGAACAGCAGGTGCTCCTCCCAGAAGTCGCTGTCCACGGCGACCATGTGGATGTGGTGGCTCTCCGGGTTGCCGCGGCGGAAGTAGCGGCGCTCGGGAAGCTCGCTCTCGAGCTCCGGGACGTACTGGTAGCCGAGGTTGATGAGCCCGGCGACGGCCTGGCCGGCCCGCTCGATGTCGGCGACCCCGACCATGATGTCGACCACCGGCTTGGCGGGCACGCCGGGCACCGCCGTCCCGCCGACGTGCTCGATCGCCGTCACCGTATCGCCGAGGGCCGCGGCGATCCGGTCGCGCTCCTCCGCGTAGGACCGCGGCCAGCTCGGGTCGTAGTCGACGACCTCGACCGGCTGGGTGCTGGATGCCGCCAAGGGTCAACCGGCCCGCTGCGCGAGGTTGCCTTCGGCGTCCAGCCGCGGGAACAGCGCTCCGACCCGCTGCACCCTCGCTCCCCGTGGCAGCCCCCCCCACTCCAGCGCGCCAGGCAGCCGGGCCGCCGCCAGCTCCCCGTTGGCGCCGAGCGCCGCCCACAGCCCGGGGGCCGCCCCGGTGAGCCAGGGCGCGGTCAGCAGCGCCGCGATCCGCAGCGCCTCGGCGCCCGTGTAGAGCACCGTGTCGAGCGCCAGGTCGTCGCCGGTCTTGGCCAGGTCCCACGGTCGGCGCTCCGACAGGTAGCCGTTGGCGGCGCCCACGAAGCGCCAGATGGCGCCGAGCGCCCGCTCGTAGGCGAGCTCGCGCAGCGCCGCGGCGGCCTCGGCGTAGGCGCGGGCGGCGGCGTCCTGGACGGCCGTCTCGGCCGCGCCGGCCGGGCCCTGGCCGGGCAGCACGCCGTCCCGGTAGCGCTCGACCATCGCCGTCACCCTGCTCGCCAGGTTGCCGAGCCCGTTGGCCAGGTCGGCGTTGTAGCGCTCGACCATCGCCTCCCAGGAGAAGTTGCCGTCCTGGCCGAAGGCGACCTCGCGCTGGAAGAAGTAGCGGACAGCGTCGCTGCCGAACGGCTCCACCAGGTCGTGGGGGGCGATCCCGGTGAGCTTGGTCTTGCTCATCTTCTCGCCGCCGACCAGCAGCCACCCGTGCGCCTGCACGGTGCGGGGCAGGGGCAGCCCCGCCGCCAGCAGGATCGCCGGCCAGGTGACGGCGTGGAAGCGGAGGATGTCCTTGCCGACGAAGTGGTAGTCGGCCGGCCAGACGTGCCGGAAGCGCTCCAGGTCGGCGTCCCAGCCGGCGGCGGTGAGGTAGTTCTGCAGCGCGTCGACCCAGACGTACATGACGTGCGCCGGGTCCCACGGGATCGGCACGCCCCAGGTGAAGCTGGAGCGCGATATCGAGAGGTCCTGGAGTCCCTGCTCGACGAAGGAGACCACCTCGTGCAGCCGCGTCGCCGGGCGGACGAACTGGGGGTGGGTGCGGTAGTGGTCCAGCAGCCGGTCGGTGTACTTGGAGATGCGGAAGAAGTAGTTCTCCTCCCGGACGACCTCGACCGGGGTGCCGTGGATCGGGCAGTTGCCGTCGACCAGCTCGTCGGCGCTGTAGAACTGCTCGCAGGCCACGCAGTACAGGCCCTCGTAGCTGTCCAGGTAGACGTCGCCCTGGTCGTACAGACGCTGCCAGAGGCGCTGGACGGCGACGACGTGGCGTTGCTCGGTGGTGCGGATGAACTCGTCGTAGCCGATGTCCAGCTCCGCCCAGGTCGCCTTCCACCGCTCCACGATCCGGTCGGTCCACGCCTGCGGGTCGAGCCCGCCCGCCTCGGCCGCCCTGGCGACCTTCTGGCCGTGCTCGTCGGTGCCGGTGAGGAACATGACCTTGTCCCCGTGGGCCCGGCGCCAGCGGGCGAGCACGTCGGCGGCGATGGTGGTGTACGCGTGGCCGATGTGCGGCAGGTCGTTGATGTAGTAGATGGGGGTCGTGAGGTAGAAGGTGTCCTTCTCGGGCGCCTCGGTCACCGTGCGGCTGGCCTCCCGGGGTCGGGCTGAACGGCATGCCAGGCTAGCATCATC
>DASYRU010000058.1:0-8563 GCA_036004165.1 Actinomycetota bacterium | reverse complement strand
GGAGGTCACCGACCACCTCGGCTTCCGGCGCTCGTCGGACGAGTACAAGGTGATGGCGCTGGCCGCCTACGGGACGCCGAGCTGGCTCCCGAAGCTCCGGGAGGCGGTCCGCACCACCGGCGACGGGGGCTTCACCGTCGCACCGATCGACCTGGACACCCTCGCCAAGCGTCGGCGCGAGGGCGAGCGGTGGACGGGCGAGCACGCCGACCTGGCCGCCAGCGTGCAGGCGCGCCTCCAGGAGGTCCTGCTGGAACTCGCCGCCTGGCTGCACACGCAGACCGGCGACCGCGCACTGACCATGGCCGGCGGGGTCGCCCTCAACTGCGTGGCCAACTCCTACCTCGCCGAGCAGGGGCCCTTCGAGCGGATCTGGGTGCAGCCGGCCGCTGGCGACGCCGGCACCGCCCTCGGCGCCGCCCTCCACGTCGCCCAGGCCCTGGGCGATCGGGTCGCGCCAATGTCGACCGCTGCCCTGGGCCGGGGCTGGACCGACGACGAGCTGGCCGCCTGGCTGATCACCGCCAAGGTGCCCTACGAGCGGCCCGCCGACCTGGCCGAAGCGGTCGCCGAGGTGATCGCCGCCGACGGCGTGGTCGCCTGGTTCCAGGGCCGCAGCGAGTACGGGCCGCGCGCCCTCGGCCACCGCAGCCTGCTTGCCAACGCCAGCAGGGCCGAGAACCTGGAGCGGCTCAACGATGTCAAGGGGCGCGAGCAGTTCCGCCCGGTCAGCCCGATGGTCCTTGGCGAGCGCGCGGCCGCGGTGTTCGACGGTCCCCTGCCCAGCCCCTACATGCTGTTCACCCACCGGGTGCGGCCCGCCTGGCGCCAGCGCATCCCCGCCGTGGTCCACGTCGACGGCAGCGCCCGCGTCCAGACCGTCGAGCGGGCCGACGAGCCACTACTGGCCCGCCTACTGGAGGCGGTCGAACGGCGCACCGGCCTTCCCGTGGTGGTCAACACCAGCCTGAACACCGCCGGCCGGCCGATGGTCGACGACCCCAGGGACGCGCTTGAGTGCTTCGGCGCGGCACCGGTGGATGCCCTGGCCCTCGGGCCGTTGCTGGTCCGCCGAGCCGCCCTCTTCCGCCAATGACCACCCGGGTGGACGTCATCGTCCCCACGGTCGGACGAGACAGCTTGGCGATGCTGCTGGAGGCGCTGGGGGCGGCCGCTGGTCCCCTGCCGGGTCGGGTGCTGCTGGTAGACGACCGGCACGATCGCTCCGCACCGCTACTGAAGGCCGGCCCGCCCGGGCGGCTGGCCGGCCGGCTGCTGCTCGTCGCCGGCCGGAACGCCGGGCCGGCGGCCGCCCGCAACCTGGGCTGGCGACAGGCGACAGCGCCCTGGGTGGCCTTCCTGGACGACGACGTGGTGCCCGACCCCAGCTGGCTGGCCGACCTGGACGCCGACCTGGCCGGCCTGGCCCGGGAGGTCGCTGGCAGCCAGGGCCGGCTGCGCGTGCCGCTGCCGACCGGGCGGCGGCCGACCGACTGGGAGCGGAACGTGCATGGCCTGGAGGCCGCCCGCTTCGCCACCGCCGACCTGGCCTACCGGCGCGACGTGCTCGCCGAGGTGGGCGGCTTCGACGAGCGCTTCCCCCGCGCCTACCGGGAGGACGCCGACCTGGCCTTGCGCGTGCTCCGCAGCGGCTACCGGATCCAGCAGGGACGGCGCTCGGCGAGCCACCCGGTGCGGAGGGCCGACCGGCTGGTCAGCGTCCGGCTGCAGGCCGGCAACGCCGACGACGTGCTGATGCGCGCCCTGCACGGGCCAGCCTGGCGGGTGGCGGCCGGGGTGACGCGCGGCCGGCGCCGCCGCCACCTGGCAACGGTCGCCGCGGGCCTGGCCGCTCTGGCCGGCATCGCCCTCGGGCGGCACTGCGAGACGCCTCCGACTGGGGGGGTCCGGGGACTCCCGATGGGGAAGGGCGGTCTGTGGGCCAGGGTGGCTGCCCTGGCCGGGGCGGGGTGGCTGGCCGGCACGGCCGAGCTGGCCTGGGCACGCATCGCCCCCGGCCCCCGAACCCTGGACGAGGTGGCGACCATGGTGGTCACTAGCCTGCTGCTGCCGCCGGCGGCGAGCTGGCATTGGCTGGACGGCTGGCGGCGGCTGCCAGCTCTGCTGGCCGATATCGCCAGGGTTCCCAGATCGGGTCGGGCTCGGCCTGCCGCGGAGTTGTTCGACCGCGGCCTCCTCCTCGGCGCCGAGGAGGCCGGGCGGCCCACTGCCTTTCCGGCTGGAAGAGCCCGGTGACCGCGCGGGGGCACGTGCTTGTGGCCAGACAGGACAGCGCCGGCGACGTGCTGCTGGCCGGACCGGCGGTGCGGGCGGTGGCGGCCGGGGCCGGGAAGGTGACGCTGCTGTGCGGGTCGCGGGGTCGGGAGGCGGCTGGGCTGCTGCCCGGCGTCGGCGAGGTGCTCGTGCAGCATGCGGCATGGATCGACGCGGAGCCAGAGCCGGTCACTCGTCCGGCCGTCGATGCGCTGGTCGACGAGCTGGCCGGCCGCGCGATCGACCAGGCGTTCGTGATCACCTCGTTCCACCAGAGCCCGCTGCCGCTCGCCCTGCTGCTGCGCATGGCCGGGGTGCCGATGATCGCGGCGATCAGTGTCGACTACCCCGGTTCGCTCCTCGACGTCCGCCACGAGGTCGACGACGACCTCCACGAGGTCGAGCGGACCCTTTCGCTGGTCGGCACGCTCGGCTACCGGCTGCCGGAGGGCGACGACGGCCGCCTGCGAGTGCGCCGTGCCCGAGCCGCCGGCTCCGCTCAGATCGGCGCCCACCCGTACGTGGTCGTCCACCCCGGTGCCTCGGCGCCGGCGAGGGCGTGGGCCCCGCAGCGATACGCCGCCCTGGTCGCCGCACTGGTCGCCGCCGGGCGCCGGGTGGTGGTGACCGGCGCCGAGCACGAGCGGACGCTGACCGCCCTGGTCACGGGTCCACCACGGTGCGCGGTGGTCGACCTGGGCGGCCAGGTCGACCTGGCCGGGCTGGCCGAGGTGCTGGCCGGGGCGGACGTGCTGGTGGTCGGTAACACCGGCCCGGCGCATCTGGCCGCCGCCGTCGGCACCCCGGTGGTGTCGCTGTTCGCCCCGATCGTGCCGGCTGTCCGCTGGCGGCCGTGGAAGGTTCCCCACGTGCTCCTCGGCGACCAGCATGCCGCCTGTGCCGGCTCCCGGGTCCGGACCTGCCCAGTCGCCGGCCATCCCTGCCTGGACGGCGTCCAGGTGGACGAGGTCGTCGCCGCCGTCGACCGGGTCGCGCCGGCGGCGATCGCCCGGACGCGTCCGATGAGGGCCGCCGAGGGGGTGACCGGGTGAGGGTGCTGCTCTGGCACGTGCACGGGGCTTGGACGACCGCCTTTGTGCGGGGTCGGCACGAGTACCTGATCCCGGTGACCGTGGACCGGGGGCCCGACGGGCTGGGCCGCGCCCGCACCTACCTCTGGCCGCCGGCGGCGGTTGAGGTGACCAGGGAGGAAGCGGCCGCCGCCGATGTCGACGTGGTCGTCCTGCAGCGCCCGCACGAGCTTCACGGGCTGGCCGCCGAGTGGCTTGGCGGCCGGCGGCCGGCCCGGGACCTGCCCGCCGTCTACCTGGAGCACAACGCACCCCAGGGCCGCATCGCCGAGATGCGCCACGTCGCCGCCGACCGCGACGACCTCGTGGTCGTGCACGTTACCCATTTCAACGACCTGTTCTGGGACTGCGGCGGCACCCGGACCCGGGTGATCGAGCACGGTGTCGTCGACCCCGGCTACCGCTACACCGGCGAGCTGGCCCGCGCGGCGGTGGTCATCAACCAGCCGGCCAGGCGCAGCCGGGTGACCGGAACCGACCTGCTGCGGCGGCTCGGCGCCGCGGTGCCCGTCGACCTGTTCGGCATGGGGGCCGAGCGGCTGGCGGGCACGGCGGGCGTTCGTCCGGTCGGCGACCTGCCCCAGGATCGCCTGCACGCCGAGATGGCCAGGCGGCGGCTGTATCTGCACCCGATCCGCTGGACCTCGCTCGGCCTGGCGCTGCTGGAGGCCATGCACCTCGGCATACCGGTGGTCGCCCTGGCCACCACCGAGGTGGCCGAGGCGGTGCCGGCCGAGGCGGGCGTGCTCTCGACCCGGGTAGACGTGCTCGCCGAGGCGGCCGGCCGGCTGGTCGCCGACCCAGAGCTGGCGCGCCGCATGGGCAAGGCCGCCAGGACCGCCGCACTGTCCCGTTACGGCCTGGAGCGCTTCCTTGCCGACTGGGATCGGCTGCTCGACGAGGTGGCCGCGTGAAGGTCGCGATGGTGAGCGAGCACGCCAGCCCGCTGGCGATGCTCGGCGGCGCCGACGCCGGCGGCCAGAACGTCCACGTGGCCGCGCTCGCGGCCGCACTGGCCCGGCGCGGGACCCAGGTGGTCGTGCACACCCGGCGGGACGACCCCGCCCTGCCGGACCGGGTGGCCGCGGCGGCGGGGGTGACCGTCGAGCACGTCGACGCCGGCCCGCCCCACCCGATCCCCAAGGACCAGCTGCTTCCGCACATGAACGAGTTCGCGGCACGGCTGCGGCGGTCCTGGCGGGTCGACCCGCCCGACGTGGTCCATGCCCACTTCTGGATGTCGGGCCGGGCGGCGCTGGCCGCCTGCCGGCCGCTCGGGCTGCCGCTGGTGCAGACCTTCCACGCTCTCGGGGTGGTCAAGCGGCGCCACCAGGGCGCCAAGGACACCAGCCCGCCCAGCCGCATCCGCGAGGAGGCGATGCTGGCCAAGGAGGCCGACCGCATCGTCGCCACCTGCTCGGAGGAGGTCTTCGAGCTGGTCCGGATGGGCGCCGACCTGCGCCGCATCGCGGTCGCACCCTGCGGGGTGGACCTCGGCCTGTTCCGGCCCGACGGCCCGGCCGAGCCCCGCCCAGCGGGGAGACACCGGATGCTGGTGGTCAGCCGGCTGGTGGAGCGCAAGGGCATCGGCAACGCCATCACCGCCCTGGCCGGCGTGCCAGAGGCCGAACTGGTAGTCGCCGGCGGGCCGCCCGCCGACCGGCTTGACGGGGACCGGGAGGCGCGCCGGCTCGCCGGCCTGGCCACGCGGCTGGGGGTGGCCGACCGGGTCCAGCTGCGCGGCCGGGTCGGGCAGCGCGACCTTCCGGCCCTCTACCGCTCGGCCGACCTGGTCGTCTGCGTGCCCTGGTACGAGCCGTTTGGGATCGTGCCGCTGGAGGCGATGGCCTGCGGCGCGCCGGTGGTCGCCTCGGCGGTCGGGGGGCTGGTCGACAGCGTGGTCGACGGCGTCACAGGCGTTCACGTTGCGCCGCGCCGACCGGACCTTCTCGGCCCGGTGCTGTCTGCGCTCCTGGCCGACAAGGCCGGGCGTGCCGCTCTCGGCGCGGCCGGGGCGCGGCGGGCCCGCCGCCGCTACGGCTGGGACCGGATCGCCGGCAGCATCCTGGAGGTGTACGCCGGCGTGACCGCCGCCGCGACCGCAGACACCGGGCAGGCGTGGCGATGATGCCCGCCCTCGTGGTGGTGGGGGACGCCCTGCTCGACCGGGACCTGGACGGTCGGGCCGAGCGCCTGGCGCCGGACGCGCCCGTGCCGGTGGTCGAGGACCCCGCCGAGCATGTACGGCCTGGCGGCGCGGCCTTGGCCGCCACCCTCGCTTCCCTGCTCGACGGACGCGAGGTGGTGCTGGTCACCGCCCTAGCCGACGACGAGGCGGGGGTCGTCCTCCGCGAGCTGCTGGGGTTGGCAGGGGTGGCGGTCCTCGACCTCGGGCTGGCCGGCGCAACCGCCGAGAAGATCAGGGTCCGGGCCTCTGGGCAGCCGCTGCTTCGGCTCGACCGCGGGAGCCGTCCCGGACGGGTCGGCCCGCTCGGCGAGCGCGCGCGCCGCGCCATCGCCGGGGCGACCGCGGTGCTGGTGGCCGACTACGGCCGTGGTCTGGCCGCCGAGCCGGGCGTGCGGGCCGCGCTTGCTGCCCTGCCCGCCCGGGTCCCGCTGGTCTGGGACCCCCATCCAAGGGGCCCGGCCCCGGTCACCGACGCCCGTCTGGCCACCCCGAACCGGGCCGAGGCGGCCCGGTTCGCCCCCGAGGTGCCCGGCGCCGGCTTGGCCGAGGTGACCGCCCAGGCCAGGGCGCTTGCTCGGCGCTGGTCGGCAGCCGGGGTGGCGGTCACCCTAGGTCCTGGTGGCGCCATGCTGGTCGAGGGCGACGGCGCGCCCCTAGTGGTGCCGGCCCCCGTGGTCGCCGGCGGCGACCCGTGCGGTGCGGGCGACCGCTTCGCCGCCGCCGCGGCCGGGCTGCTGGCCGACGGTGCCCTATCCTCGGAGGCGGTGGCCGGCGCCGTCGCGGCCGCCTCGGCATTCGTCGCCGCCGGCGGGGCAGCGACGGTGGATCCCGGCCATGCCATGGCAGCCGCGGCCGAGCCTCCGCCGCCCGGCGGCACCCCGGTGGAGCGGGCAGACGCGCTGGTCGCCAGGGTTCGGGCCGAAGGCGGGACGGTGGTCGCCACCGGTGGCTGCTTCGACCTGCTCCACGCCGGTCACGTGGCGACGCTGCATGCGGCCCGGGCGCTGGGGGACTGCCTGGTGGTGTGTCTGAACTCTGACGACTCGGTGCGCCGGCTGAAGGGCCCGGAGCGGCCGCTGGTGCCCGAGGCGGATCGGGCCGCCGTGCTTGAGGCGCTCGACTGCGTGGACGTGGTCGTGCCCTTCGACGAGCAAACCCCTGAAGCGGTGCTCGCCCGACTACGGCCCGACGTCTTCGCCAAAGGCGGCGACTACACCCTCGCCGACCTGCCGGAGACGGCGCTGCTGGCCACCTGGGGCGGCCAGGCCGTCGCCCTTCCCTACCTGCAAGGACGCTCGACAACCCAGCTGATAAAGGAGGTCGTCCACCGTGACAGACGCTAGCCCCGGCGCCGTGCTGGTGACCGGAGGCTCCTCCGGTCTGGGGGCGGCGGTGGCCCGGGCCGTGGAGGCGGCGGGGGGCCGGCCGCACGTGCTCGACCGGGTCGCGCCGCCGTTCCAGGTGCACCACGAGCTGGTGGACCTGGCTGACACCCGGGCCGCCGAAACCGCCGTGGAACGGGCCGCCGAGCGACTCGGCCGGCTCGACGGGGTCGTCACCGCGGCTGGGGTCGACGCCTGCGGCCCCCTCGCCGACGTCCCGGCCGACGCTTGGGAACGGGTCGTGGCCGTGAACCTGCTCGGCACGGCCGCGGTGGTGCGGGCTGCCCTCCCCCACCTGGAGCGGTCACAGGGCAGGGTGGTCACCGTCGCCTCCACCCTCGGCCTGCGGGCCCTGCCGGACGCCACCGCCTACTGCGCGAGCAAGTTCGGCGTCGTCGGCTTCACCAGGGCGCTGGCCGCCGAGACGGCTGGCCGCGTCGGGGTCACCCTGCTGCTGCCGGGCGGCATGCACACCGCCTTCTTCGACGGCCGCCCTGAGCAGTACATTCCGCCGGCGGACGCCGGGCTGAACCAGCCGGAGGATGTCGCCCAGGCCGTGCTGTTCGCCCTCTTCCAGCCACCCGGTTGCGAAGCGAGGGAGCTGGTGATCTGCCCGTCCACGGAGTCCTCATGGCCGTAGATTCCTTGTCTCGTCCGGTGATCGTGGTGCTGCGGGCCCTTAGGCTCGGGGACCTGCTCACCGCGGTCCCGGCGCTGCGCGCCCTGGCCGATGCCTTCCCCCGACATCCACGCCTGCTCGCCGTCCCCGCCGCCCTCGCCCCCCTGGCCCGCTGCTCGGACACAGTCGACGACGTGGTGCCGGCTGAGGCGCTGGACCAGCCGATGCACCGGCGCCTGCACGGCGCCGCGCTGGCGGTCAACCTGCACGGCCGTGGGCCGGAGAGCCACAACCTGCTGCTGGCCGCCGACCCGCAGCGGCTGCTGGCCTTCGCCCACCCCGCCGTCCCGGCCAGCTCTGAGGGTCCCCGCTGGACCGCCAACGAGCACGAGGTGGTCCGCTGGTGCCGGCTGCTCGAGGAGAGCGGCATCGCCGCCGACCCGAGCCGGCTGGACGTCGAGCTGCCGCCGGGGCCGCTGCCACACGGCGCCCAGGGCGCCACTTTGATTCACCCCGGCGCGGCCAGCCCCGCCCGGCGCTGGCCGCCCGAGCGGTTCGCCGCAGTCGCGCGGGCCGAGGCCGACAGCGGCCGGCCGGTGATCGTGACCGGCGGCCCCGACGAGGTCGAACTGGCCCACGACGTGGCCCGCCGAGCGCGCCTGCCCGACGGCATCGTCCACGCGGGCAACGGGGGCGTGCTCGCCCTCGGCCGCCTGGTCGCGGCCGCCGACCGGGTCATCTGCGGCGACACCGGAATCGCTCACCTGGCCACCGCCGTCGGCACCGCCTCGGTGGTGCTGTTCGGCCCCACCTCGCCCGCTCTGTGGGGGCCGCCACCCCAACGGCCCTGGCACCGCGCTCTGTGGGCGGGCACCAGCGGCGACCCCCATGGCCAGCTCCCCGACTCCGCCCTGCTGGCGATCCCCGTCCAGCAGGTACTGGAGGCCCTGAACAACCTCCCGGCCCGCCCGCAAGGACTACCAGCCCACGCCAGCCAGCTACGCGCGGG
>DASYRU010000057.1:0-4170 GCA_036004165.1 Actinomycetota bacterium | reverse complement strand
CGGCCGCCGCTCGAAGGGGGTCATGGTGGCCAGGATCACGCCGACGTCCAGGCCGAGGAAGCGGTGGATGACGCCCATCCACTCGGCGTCGCGCCTGGCCAGGTAGTCGTTGACGGTGACGACGTGGACGCCCTCGCCGGCCAGGGCGTTGAGGTAGCTGGGCAGGGTGGCGACCAGGGTCTTGCCCTCGCCGGTCTTCATCTCGGCGATGTGGCCCCAGTGCATCGCGACCCCGCCGACGATCTGGACGTCGAAATGGCGCTTGCCGAGGGTGCGGACGCTGGCCTCGCGGACGGCCGCGAACGCCTCCGGGATCAGGTCGTCCAGGTCCTCGCCGTCGGCCAGGCGCTTGCGGAACATGTCGGTCAGCTCGCGCAGCTCGGCGTCGCTGCGCGCCTGCATCTCGGGCTCGAGCGCGTTGACCGGGGCCACCATCGCCTGGCAGCGACGCAGCTCCTTCCCCTCGCCGAAGCTGAGGACCTTCGACAGCACCACCGGTTGGACGCCTCCTTGGGACCGGCGGGGCGTGGCCGTCTCACCGCCGGGATCGATTGCGCGTTAGAGACCCATTCTAGGCCGTCTTGGTGGAGCTACTGCTGAGCCTGATGACGGCACAGGCGCTCTCAAGCTGCCGGCAACCTCGATCACACACGGCCTGGGTCCGGGTCCCAGCCGTAGCGGTCGGGGACCAGCACGAAGGCGGCCGCGCCGAGCAGGCCGGCGGCGGCGCCGAGCTTGCCGGGGACCACCCGGCAGGCGGCCGCGAACGGGAGCCCGGCATGGGTGGCGAAGGCCTGCTGCAGCGGCTGCCAGAACAGCGGGCCGGACTGGGAGAAGCCGCCGACGATGGCGGCCATCTCCAGGTCGAGCAGGCTGGCGCAGGAGGCTATGGCGACGCCGACGGCGCGGCCGGCCCGCGCCAGGCTGCGGGTGGCCACCGGGTCGCCGGAGGCGGCCGCGCCGGCCAGGGCGATCCCGTCGGGGGTGACGCCTGGCGCCGGCTGCCAGCCGTCGGCCAGGGCGTTTCGGACGGCGTTGGGCCCGGAGGCGATCGCCTCCACGCAGCCGCGGCCGCCGCAGGCGCAGGCCGGCCCGTCCTGTTCGACGACCACGTGGCCGACGTGGCCGGCGTTGCCGCTCTCGCCGTGGTGCAGGCGCCCGCCGAGGATCAGGCCGCCGCCGACCCCGGTGGAGACGGTGATGCCAAGCAGGTTGCCGGTGCCCGTCCCGGCCCCCTTCCAGTGCTCGCCGACGGCCAGGCCGACCGCGTCGTTGTGGATCAGCACCCGTTGCGCGTCGAACTCCTCGGCCAGCCGCTTGCGCAGCGGGAAGCCGCGCCAGGCGGGCATGTTCAGCGGGGAGACCTCACCGGACGGCCAGATCATCGGGCCGGCGCTGGCGACGCCGATGCCGACCAGCTCGTCCGGGGTGGTGTCGGCGCCGCGCAGGGCAGCCGCCGCGCAGGCGATCAGCGCCTCGTAGAGGGCCTCCGGGTCGCTGCCGGTCGGTGAGGGGACGCGGCTGCGTCCGCGGATACGCCCGGCCTGGTCGACCACCGCGGCGGCCAGCTTGGTGCCGCCGACGTCCAGGGCAAGGACCAGCGCCACCGGCAGGCCCTTTCAGCTACTTGATCTCCAGGAGCTTCTCCCGCACCGCATACACCACCGCCTCCATCCGCGAGTGCAGGTGGAGCTTCTCGAGGATGTTGCGGATGTGGTTCTTGACGGTGTTCTCGGAGATGTACAGCTCCTTGGCGATGTCGCGGTTGTTGTGGCCCTTGGCGACGAGCTTGAGGACCTCCATCTCGCGGTCGGTCAGCCGCGGGGTGGGCAGCTGCTGCTTCTCGTCTGCCCGCTTGACCATGGTGGCGAACTCGTTGAGCAGCTTGGACGCCATCGACGGGGAGATCAGCGACTGACCCTGGTTGACCGAGCGGATCGCGTTGGCGACCTCCTCGATGGAGATCTCCTTGAGCAGGTAGCCGTTGGCGCCGGCCTTGATGGCGTCGTAGAGGTCGGCCTCCTCGTCGGAGATCGTCAGCATGAGGATCTTGGCGTGCGGGATGAGGTCCTTGATGGCCTGGGTCGCCTCGATGCCGGTGCGCCGCGGCATGCGGACGTCCATCAGCACCACGTCGGGCATCAGCTCCTGTGCCTTCTCGATGGCCTCGGCGCCGTCACCCGCCTCGCCCACGACCTCGACATCGTCCTCCTGCTCCAGCACCATCTCGAGGCCGCGCCGGAACAACGCGTGGTCGTCCACGATCAGCACGCGGATCGCCTCCCCCGCGCCCCGCGGTCGCGCCTGCCGGTCGTCGGCCACGCTCTCCCCTCTCAACGTACTGGCCTCCTGCTGGCTCATCACGGTTCCGGCTCGTCGGCCGAGGCGTCGCCGTCGCCGCGACGGTACACGACCTTGCCCTGGTCAGTCTCGTCAAGCTCCTCCCGATCCCGATCGACCGGGGCACCCCTCCGGGGTTCCCCGGCCCCAGTGGACGGTACTGGACCGGACCGCCTACCGGCTGGGCCATTGTGGGGTTCCCCGGACCCCTCCGGCGGCACCGAGGTCACCGCGCTAGCTGGGGTCGGGCGAGCCGGCGAGCAGCCATGACAGCAGGGCCTTCTGGGTGTGCAGCCGGTTCTCGGCCTGGTCGAAGACGGCCGAGTTGGGTCCGTCCATGACCTCGGCGGCGATCTCCTCGCCCCGGTGGGCTGGCAGGCAGTGCAGCACCACCACGTCCGGGGAGGCGACCGCGACCATGTCGGTCGACAGCTGGTAGGGCTTGAAGATCAGCGCCCGTTCGCTGTGCTCCAGCTCCTTGCCCATCGACGCCCACACGTCGGTGTAGAGCACGTCGGCGCCCTTGGCGGCGACCGCCGGGTCGTGGGTCAGCTCGACGCTGCCGCCGGTCGCGGCCGCGATCTCGGTGGCGCGCCGCACCACCTGGGGGATCGGCTCGTAGCCCATCGGGGTGGCCATGACGACGTGCATGCCGGTCTTGCTGCCGGCGAACAGCAGGCTGTGGGCGACGTTGTTGCCGTCGCCCAGGTAGCCGATGCGGATGCCGGCCAGCTGGCCGGTGTGCTCGCGGATCGTCTGGAGGTCCGCCAGCGCCTGGCACGGGTGGGAGTAGTCCGACAGCGCGTTGACGACCGGGACGCTGCCGGCGCGGGCCAGCCGCTCCAGGCTCTCCTGGGCGAAGGTGCGCAGCACGACCGCGTGGACGTAGCGGGACAGCACGGTCGCGGTGTCCTCGATCGTCTCGCCGCGACCCAGCTGCAGCTCGGCGCCGGCCAGCGGCAGCGGGTGGCCGCCGAGCTCGTGGACCGCGACCTCGAAGGAGACCCGGGTGCGGGTGGAGGGCTTCTCGAACACCAGCGCGACCGTACGGCCGGCGAGGGTCTGCCTTGGGCGCCGGTCGGCCTTGTGCCGGTCGGCCCCGTCGAGCAGGGCGACCAGCTCGTCGCTGGAGAGGTCGTCGACGGAGAGGAAGTCACGTTTGCTCATGGGCGCTCCCGTGGGCGGCACCGCCGGCGAGCGCCTTGACCCGCGCGGCCAGGGTGATGATGTCGAAGGGCTTCTCGAGGACGGCGTCCGGGCCCAGCTCGCTGCGGAGCGGCGCGATCACCTCGGCAGCCCCGGTCACCACCAGCACGGCGAACGGCAGCGTGCCGTCGGCCCGGCGGAGCCGCCGGATGACGTCGGGGCCGCCGAGGCCGGGCATCATGACGTCGAGCAGCACCACGTCCGGCTGGACGGTGCGGGCAAGGCGCAGGCCCTCCTCGCCGTCGGCGGCCAGGATGACCTCGAGCGCCTCGTCCTCGAGGATCGCCTGGAGCAGCCCGCGCACGCTCGGGTCGTCCTCGACCACGAGCACACGACTGGACGACATCGGAAGCCCTTCTGGGTTGCCGAGCTGGACCGGTGCGGACACGGCCGGGGGAGCTAGTCTGCCACGCCGCCCTGACGACGGCCATCCTCTCTCATCGGGGCCTCCGCTCGCCGGGCGCCGGCTGGCCCGTGTGGCGGTCCAGCGCCTCCGGGGGCAGGTCGGTGGTGGTGACGGTGGCGGCGGCGTCGCCGACGCCGAGGTCCACGGCGAGGTCGATCTGGCTCTTGGCCGCGACCGCCGCGGCCGCCCGCTCGTCGTGGGGGGCGACCTGCCCGCCG
>DASYRU010000056.1:0-7689 GCA_036004165.1 Actinomycetota bacterium | reverse complement strand
CCCTCGAGCAGGGCGTCGAGGAAGTCGCCGACCAGCCGGCGCTCGGTCCTGGCCACCGCCTGGGCCTTGGACAGCTCGAGGGCCACGGCGGTGGCCAGGTGGTGGACGACCACCTGGTGGAACGGCTCCGGCCGGGTGCCGCGGTGCAGCACCAGGAAGCCGGCCGGGCCGCCCCCGACCAGGACGGGCAGCAGGGTGCGGCTGCCGCCCTCGTCCGAGAGGCTGAGCGAGAACTCGTTGCCTTCTGGCCGCAGGGCCTGGATCTCGGCCCACAGGTCGCGTGGCGGGAGCACGGCGGCCGCCCCGCGGGCCGCGGCCATGACCTCGCCGCGGACGTCCAGCAGCAGCGCCCTGGTGCCGGTCATCCGGGCGTAGGCCTCCAGCAGGGCGTCGAGGCCGGCGCCCTCGACCAGCAGCCGCGACAGCGTCTGCTGGACCGTCCCGGCCCGCTGGAGGAGCACGTACTGCTCGCTGACGAGGCGCGAGAACAGCGCCTCGGTGATGGCGATGAACGGCACCTCGAAGGGGACCTCGAACACCGGGAAGCCGGCCCGGTCGGCCGCCTCCAGCACGGCCGGCGGGGTGGTCTGGAAGGCGAAGCCGAGGCCGAGCCCGAGGCCGGCCAGCGCGGCACCGGCGAGCTGCTCGACGTAGCGGCCCTGCGCCTGTGCCCCGCCGCGCATGCCGAGGCCGGTGGTGAGCAGCACCTCCCCGCCGCGCAGGAACCTGGTCGGGTCCTTCAGCTCGGAGACGTGCGCCCAGCGGATCGGGCTGGTCACGCCGTCCTTTCCGGCGACCAGGTTGAGGGCCAGCTCGTCGATGGCCAGCAGATCGGCAACGGTCGTGGTCACGGCCCACCCGAGGCATGCGTCCGCTCCGCGTGAGCGTAACTGTACACAACCGGCGGGCCGGCGCCACCCCCGATGCGCCGGTTCGTACAACGGTGGAGGTGGGCGATGGACGGCCGGGCCCTTCCCGCGAGGCTTGGGGGCTGGCAGCCTGGCCGCTCCGAACGGCGAGGACCCGGGGAGTCGGATGCGGGTGGTGGTGCTCGGCGGCGCCGGCGCCATGGGGCGCTGGACCCTCCGCGACCTGACCGAGTCCGAGGGGGTCGACCAGGTCGTGGTGGCCGATCTCGACGGCGCCAGGGCCAGGGAGGCGGCCGGCTGGACGGCTGCCAGGTCGGGCAGCAACGGCAGCGCCAGGGTGGACGCGCTCACCCTGGACGCGGCCGACGGCGACGCCATGCGACGCGCCTTCGAGACCGCGGAGGTGGTGTGCAACTGCGCCGTCCGGGCCACCAACCTCCCGGCGATGGAGGCGTGCGCCGACACCGGCACCCACTACGTCGACCTCGGCGGGCTGTTCCACACCACCCGCCGCCAGCTCGCCATGCACGACCGCTTCGTCGCTGCCGGCGCCACCGCGGTGATCGGCATGGGCGCCAGCCCGGGCACCACCAACGTGATGGCCGCCATGGCCGCCCGCGACCTGGCCGTGGTCGAGGAGGTCGAGGTCCGCCTCGGCATCGCCGACCTCGCACCCTCCACCGCCCCCCTGCCGGTCCCCTACGCGATCCAGACGCTCCTCGACGAGTTCGCCATGCCGGCGATGGCCTTCAGGGACGGCGAGTTCGTCGAGCTGCCGGCCATGAGCGAGCAGGAGGAGCTGGACTTCCCCGCCCCGGTGGGGCGGGTGCGCGTCGGCCACACGCTCCACTCGGAGGTGGCCACCCTGCCGCTCCACTTCGCCGACCGGGGGATCCGGGCGGTGTCGTTCAAGGTCGGCTTCCCGCCCGACTTCATGGAGCGGATGGCGCTGCTGGTCGGCCTCGGGCTGGCCGGCACCGATCCGGTCGACCTGGCAGGCGGCCGCGTGGTCCCGCGCGAGCTGCTGGTCCACTGCATCACCAAGACCGCCAACAGGCCCGGCCCCGAGAGCGCCCCGGACGATGCCGAGGCGATCTGGGTCCGGGTGCGAGGGCGACGGGCCGGACGATCGGGGGATCCGGCCCTCGCCCCTCGCGACCTCCCTGCGCCCGTCGAGCTCCTCGCCGAGTGCGTGGTCCGGCCCGATCCCGCCTGGCAGGCGGGCGCCGGGCAGCTGGACACCGGCGTGCCCCCGAGCATCGTGGCCCAGCTCCTCGGGCACAGGGTGATCGACCGGCCCGGCGTGTTCGCCCCGGAGGACGCGGTCCCGCCGGAGCGGTACCTTGCCGAGCTGGCCCGGCGCCACATGCAGGTCGAGCTCGTCACCAGGGAGCCGGGCGCCTCGGCGAGCGAGAGGAGAACGCATGGGCATGCCGCAGGAGCGCAAGCTCGCGGGTGAGGTGCCGGGACCGGCCAGCCGCGCGCTGGAGGAGCGCCGTCGCCTGGCGGTGCCGAGGGGGGTCGCCACCATGACCCCGGTCTACGCGGCGGCCGCGCACGGCGCGGTGATCGAGGACGTCGACGGCAACCGCTTCATCGACTTCACCGGCGGCCTTGGCGTGCTGAACGCCGGCCACACCCCGCCGGCGGTGGTGCAGGCGGTCAAGGAGCAGGTCGAGCGCTACCTGCACACCTGCCAGCACGCGCTGATGAACGAGCCCTACGTGGCCGTGGCCGAGGCGCTCAACCGCCTCACGCCTGGCGACTACGACAAGCGGACGATGCTGGTGAACTCCGGGGCGGAGGCCACCGAGAACGTGGTCAAGATCGCCCGCGCCGCCACCGGCCGCCAGGCCGTGGTGGTGTTCGACAACGCCTTCCACGGACGCACCCTGCTCGCGCTGGCCATGACCGGCAAGGTCGCCCCCTACAAGCAGGGCTACCATCCGTTCCCCAGCGAGGTCTACCGGGTGCCGTACGCCTACTGCTACCGCTGCCCGCTCCACCTGACCTACCCCGACTGCGGCATCGCCTGCGCCGACTACGTCGAGGAGCAGGTCAAGGTCCACATCGGCCCCCAGAACGTCGCCTGCGTGATCGTCGAGCCGGTCCAGGGCGAGGGCGGCTTCATCGCCCCGCCGCCGGGCTGGCTGGAGCGGATCGCCGAGATGTGCCGGCGGCTGGAGATCCCGTTCGTCGCCGACGAGGTCCAGTCCGGCTTCGGCCGCACCGGCACCCTGTACGCCACCGAGCAGCATCAGGGGGTGGTGCCCGACTTCACCCTCTCGGCCAAGTCGCTGGCGGCCGGGCTGCCGCTGGGTGCGGTGACGGGCCGCAGCGAGCTGATGGACGCGCCCGGCCCTGGCGGGCTCGGCGGCACCTTCGGCGGCAACCCGCTGGCCTGCACGGCCGCCCTGGCCACCATCGAGCTGTTCGAGCACGGCGACCTGCTCGACCGCGCCAGGCGCATGGGCGAGACGCTTAGCAGGCGCCTGCGAGAGCTGGGCGACCGCCACCGGATCGTCGGCGAGGTCCGTGGCCTCGGCGCGATGATGGCGCTCGAGCTGGTGACCGACCGGGACACCAAGCAGCCGGCCAAGGAGGCCACCTCCCGGGTGGTCGCGGAGGCCGCCAGGCGCGGGGTGCTCACCCTCAAGGCGGGCATCCACGACAACGTGGTCCGCATCCTCGCGCCCCTGGTGATGGAGGAGCGCCTGCTCGAGGAGGGCCTCGACGTCCTCGACCAGGCCCTGGCCAGCGCCGGCAGCGGCGCAACGGTCCGCTAACGGACAACGACGCCGGAGGTGGTATCCGCACGGCCAGGCGGGTTAGCCTGAAGAGCCCCATCACGGCCACGGCCGGTCCGGCCGATGGAGGCGCCATGCAGATGTCCTTGGAGGGCGGGCACTGAGCCAGACTGTCCGCGTGCAGCCGAGCCGGGTGCAGCGCTACCACGGCAGGCGCATTCGAGCGCGCCGCTCGCGGCGGCGCTTCCTGGCCGAGCTTCCGTTCCTGCTGATCGCGGCCCTGCTGTTGACGGTGCTGGTCAAGGGCTTCCTGATCCAGGCGTTCTTCATCCCCTCACGCTCGATGGAGCCCACCCTCGACGTCGGCGACCGGGTGGTCGTCAACCGGCTCTCCTACCGGATCGGCGAGCCCGCGCACGGGCAGGTGGTGGTGTTCCTGCGTCCCACCGGCGACGGCGCGCCGGCATCGGGAGGGCCGCTGTCGTGGGTGAAGCGGGCGGTGGCCCATGGCCTCGGCGGCACCCCGCCCGGCAGCGAGGACCTGATCAAGCGGGTGGTCGGGCTGCCCGGCGACGTCCTGGAAGGCCGCGGCGGGCGGCTGGTGCGCAACGGGCGGAGGGTCGCGGAGCCCTACCTTGCCGAGGGCACGTTCACCTCCGACTTCCCGCGCGTGACGATCAAGCCCGGCCACTACTGGGTGATGGGCGACAACCGCGAGGACTCGGCCGACTCCCGGGTGTTCGGCCAGGTGCCCCGCTCGGCGCTGGTCGGCAGGGCGGTCCTGACCGTCTGGCCGGCGCCGCACCTGGGAGGGCTGTAGCCATCGCGACGCCCGGGCAGCCACGGCCCGGGCTCGACTACCCCGTCGACCGCGAGCAGTTCATGGCGTTCTTCCCCGACGAGGCGGCGTGCGAACGCTACCTGGAGCGGTTGAGCTGGCCGCACGGGTTCGCCTGCTCCGCCTGCGGGGCCACCGGGGAGCCATGGCGGGGTTCCCGCCGGCGGCTGATGTGCCGGGCCTGCGGCCGCCAGACCACGCTCACCGCCGGCACCCTCTTCCAGGCCACCCGCACGCCGCTGCTGAGCTGGTTCGCGGCCGCGTGGCTGGTCGCCACCGCCGACCAGGGCGTGTCCGCCAGGCGGCTGGCCAGGGAGCTGGAGCTGGGCAGCTACGAGACGGCGTGGGCGATGCTGCACCGCTTCCGGCGGGCGATGGTCCGCTCCGGCCGGCCCCGGCTGGCCGACGTGGTCGAGGTCGGCACCGCGGTGGTCCCCGGCCGGCCGGCCGCCGGCGGCGCGCCGACCGGCGCGCTCGTCGGGATGGCGGTGGAGGACCGCGGCGAGGCCCCTGGACGGGTGCGGATGAAGCGGGTGGCCTCCCGCTCGAGCGTCGCCGTGGCGGGCTTCGTGACCCGCACGGTCGAGCCGGGCACGATGCTCCGCACCGAGCACCTCAGCGCCGCCGCCGGGGAGCTGGAGGCGCTCGGCTATCGCAGCGCCGCCGGCGGGCGCCTGCGCCACCTGCCGGCCGTCCGCGAGCGGCTGCAGGGCTGGCTGCTCGGCACCCACCAGGGCGCGGCCTCCCACGACCAGCTCGACTGGTACCTGGACGAGTTCACCTTCCGCTTCAACCGGCGCGCCTCGACCCACCGCGGACTGCTGTTCTACCGCCTGCTGGAGGAGTCGGTCCTGACCCCGCCGCAGCCCTACCGCCGGGTGACCGCGGCCGGTCCGCCCAACTGACCGGCCGGACCCCACAACCTATCCCCTCCGCTCCAGCTGGTGGCCGCAGTCGGATAGGTCAGCCTGCGGAAACGCCGACTTGACGTGGCCGCGGAATGGCGGGAACATACATTCGAATCGAACATTTGTTCGACTCGGCTTTCGGGAACGTCACGCGGAGGGGAAGCCGTGGACAGGACCGCCGTGCACAGCCGGGTCGCCACCGCCGACAGGTCGACCCGAATCCTGCCCGTCGAGCCGCCGCGACGCGGCCCGGCGCGGCTCCGAACCGTGCTGTTCCGCTATCTCGCGGTCGCCTTCGTGCTGCTCGCCCTGGTGATCGTGACCCATCCGCAGGACGGCGACGGCGCCGTCGGGCGCGCCAAGCCGTGGGACTATCAGCAGGAGCAGGTCGACGTCCACGGGCGGGGCGTGCTGAACGCCTTCGCGCGCACCACCGTCCGCGCGACCGCCTGGCTGGCCAGGGCGTCGATCGAGCGGCAGCGCGACGTGTTCCGCGTCAACCTGTTCGACTTCCTGGTGGGCGCCGGCGCGGCGCAGGCGGTCGGCGCCTGGCGGGCGGCCAACGCGGCCGGCCTGGTCGCGTTGACACAGCTTGCCATGGTTGGTCTGGTGGCCTACGGCGTGCTGCTGCGGCCGGCGCGGCGGACCTGGCTGGTGGCCGCCCTGCTGCTGCTGGCCGTCAGCGTGGTCGTCACCCGGCCGCAGGCCACCGTCCGCCTGGCCGCCGCGCCGAGCATCGCGGTTCCCGACGCCATGGTCCAGCTCACGGGCAGGGCCCTGCCGGGCGGTGGCCTCGAAGGCGCCAGCGGTCCCGAGGACGCCCAGCGGCGCCTGCTCGGCCGCTACTGGACCTCGTTCGTCGCCAACCCCCTGTCGCGGATGCAGACCGGCACCTCGGTTCTGGCCACCGCGCCGCCCGGCAAGAAGCCCGGGGTGCTCGACGGGCTGCGGGAGAACATCTCCGCGGTGAACGACTGGGCGCTCGGCCGCCATGGGCCGGAGCGGGTGTTCATCGCGACCTCCGCGCTCGCGTATGTGCTGCCGTTCGCGGTTGCCCTCGGTGTCCTGGCGATGGTCGCCGCGTGCGCCCAGACGCTGCTGTTCCTGCTGTGCCTGGCCGGGCTGGCGGTGCTGCCCTTCGCGGTGGCCGGCCGCAGGCAGCGCGGCGCCCTGATCCGCTACTGGGTGCTGCCGCTGGTGGGAGCTGCCGCGGTGCTGGCGCTCGCGTCGCTCGGCTCCTTCGCCGTCATCCGGGCCGCCAACGCCCTGCACGCCTCCGACGAGTATGTGGGCGTGTTGCTGGCCGGCTCCACCTGGCCCCTGCTGGTTGGCTTCGTCGTCTGGCGGCGGACCGCGCGCCGGCGCCGCGACGGGCAGGAGCGGCCCGTTCTCACGCTGATCGGGAGCTGATCGCATGAACGCCGAGTCCACCTTCGTCAGGAGCTCCCGCCCCGCCGTCGGCGCCGCCCCTGGCGGGGACGGGCTGCACCTGGCCGTGCTGGTGCTGGCGCTGCCCCTGCGCCTGGCGGCGACGGCGCTCGGGCGCCGTCTGCTGGCCGCGGTGGTCCTGTCGGCGGTGCTGGTCACCGCCGTGGCGCTGCTCTACCGGCACGCCGACGACCCGGCCCGCGCGCCGGCCTCGCTGCGGGCGGCCAACGTGGCCGCCGCGGGGCCGGCGCCGGCCGGCGGCCGCGGCGCGCGCGCGACTCGCTCCGCGCGCGCCGCCAGGCCCGAGGACGCCGCCGCGGCGTGGTTCGCCGAGCAGCAGCGGGTCGCCGTCGACCGGATCCGCACCCTGCAGCAGCGCCGCATCAGCGCCAAGGAGCGACAGGTGCTGGTGGTGGCGGAGGCATCCGGCGACCGGATGCCAAGCGCGTACGTCACCGTGCGCAAGGGGGCGGCCGGCTGGGCGGTGAAGTGAACCGCGCGGACAAGTCGACTGGCATTGGCGTCGTCCTGGCGTTGGTCGCGCTGGCGGTGCTCGCCAGCCGCGCCTCGCCGGGGTTCCCCCTCGGCGAGGTGCCGCAGTCGGTCGGCCGGTCGATCGCCCGCGCGCTGGGCGTGGCCGCCGGCGCATCCGGTGGTGAGCGTTCGGCCGGTCGACGCGGCGCCAGCGCGTTCGCGGTCGCCGACATCCCCCGCGGCTACTACGACCTGTACGTGGAGGCGGCGTCGACCTGTCGCGGGCTGAGTTGGCAGCTGCTGGCGGCGATCGGCAAGGTCGAGTCCGACCACGGCCGCAGCCCCGCCCCCGGGGTCCGCAGCGGCATCAACCGCGCCGGCTGCTGCGCCGGCCCGATGCAGTTCAACCTGACCAACGGCCCCCC
>DASYRU010000055.1:0-6227 GCA_036004165.1 Actinomycetota bacterium | reverse complement strand
TGTTGGGCTCTGGACCAGGCAGCTCGACCACCAGCCTGCCGAGCGCGTCCGGGCGGCGATCGCAGAGCTGGAGGAGCTGGGCTGGGGCTCGCTGTGGTTCTGGGAGGTGTTCGGGCGGGAGGCGCTGACCAGCGCGGGGCTGCTGCTGGCCGCCACCCGGCGGATGGTGATCGCCAGCGGCATCGCCAACATCTGGGCGCGTGACCCGGTGGCCATGGCGGCCGCCGGGCGGACCCTCGCCGAGGCGTACCCGGCAAGGTTCGTGCTCGGCGTCGGCGTCAGCCACGGCCCGATCGTCGACGCCCGCGGCCATCGCTACCGGCAACCACTGGAGAAGATGCGCGCCTACCTCGATTCCATGGACGCCGCCCCGTGGCAAGGGCCGCCCTTGGCGGACGAGCCGCCGCGGGTGCTGGCCGCCCTCGGCCCCCGCATGCTCGAGCTTGCCGCGGAACGCTCCGCCGGAGCCCTGCTGTACAACGCCCCGCCGGAGGCCACCGCCTCGGCCCGCGAGCTGCTCGGGCCCGGGCCATTGCTCGCGGTCGAGCAGGCGGTGCTGCTGGAGGAGGATCAGGCCGAGGCGCGCCGGATCGCCCGTGAGTTCATCGCCTTCTACATGACGCTGCCGAACTACACGGGGGCGTGGGACCGGGCCGGCTTCGGGCCCGAGGAGCGCGCCGGAGGGGGCAGCGACCGGCTGGTGGATGCGGTGGTCGCCTGGGGTGGCCCGGAGACGATCGCTGAGCGGGTGCGCGCCCATCTGGATGCCGGCGCCGACCACGTCTGCCTCCAGGTCCTTGGCCCCGACCCCAACGGCCTGCCCATGGCCGGGTGGAGGACGCTTGCAGCAGCCTTCCTCGGACACTGACGCTCGGCGGGTCGGCCCCGGCCCGGCACGATCACGCCAGACCGAGCGCGGCCCGCACCTGGTCCAGCATCTGCCGCTCGCCGGCGCTCACCCGCTCCGCGCCGAATCCCATGAACCCGCCCTCCTTCGCGGCGTCGGCGGCAGCCTGCGCCGTGGCCACCAGCCAGCCACGGAACGCGTCGACCTCCTGCGGCGTTGCCTTGGCCGTCACCAGCTCGTTGACGCCTCGGAGCTCATCCAGCACCAGCTGGCCGTTGGTCGGCTTGAAGTCCCCCAGAGGGCTCTGCTTCTGCTGCGCCAGCGCCTGCACGTCCAGCGCCACCGACGACAGCAGCTCCTCCTGGCTCGGCGGAAGGGTGGCCGACCGCAGGGACGCCAGCGTCTCCTTCGCCAGCTCGATCGGCCCGCCGGGGTCCGCGATCGAGATCGCGAAGCCCGCGACCAGCGGGGCGCGGCGGATCCGTTTCCATTCCTCTTCCGTGAAGTCCTGCTTGGACGTCATGGCCACCTCCCTGGGTGCGGGACACCAGCCCGATAGGCCAACAGGTGACGCAGGTCACACCGGTCTGGTGGCCTGCGACACTGCGCAGCCTTCCTGGCACCGCCCATCCTGAGGGCCAACAGGGTCCACCAGTCAAGGAGCATCCCATGCCTGCCACCATTCCCTGTCCCGAGTGCGGCGCACCGGCCCGGATCACCGAGCGGTTCTGGCTCGACTCGACCGACGGCCCGCTCGAGCACCTGAAGACCGGCTGCGTGTACAACCACTGGCTCACCCCACGGGCCGAGACAATCGAGCAGGGCTGGTCTGCCACCCCGGATCGCGAACTCGCGGTGCTGCCGGGCTGAGGGTCCGGCGGAGGGCCGGCCTACGGTCGGCCGAGGATGTCGACCGCCGCCGACGCGAAGCCCGGGAGGGCCACCAGGGCGACGAGGGCCACGGCCACCCGCCCGCCGGTGACCAGGCGGTGGTCGCGCACGGCGGCGACCACCGCTGGGACCTGGCTCGCCAGCACCACCACCGCGCCCACGACGCCCAGCAGCAGGACCAGCGACCCCAGCGGGAGGAGCAGCAGGAGCGGGGCGTGGGCGAGGATCGCGCGGCGCCCGGTGCCGAGCAGCGGCACCGCCCGGCTGACCCGCCCGGCCAGGGCGGCGACCAGCACGCCCTGGAAGACGACCAGGGCGGCGAACGCGGCCACCGACACCCATCCGGGCCCCACCAGGTCGAAGTCGGAGTTGCCCGGACGCAGCGGGTCGAGCCGGGTGCCGGCGACCACCAGCAGCAGGGCGCCGTAGGCCAGGCCGCCGGCGCGGCCGGCCGGTAGCCAGCGACGCAGCAGCAGGTAGAGGAAGCCGCTGGCGAGGCCGACGAACAGGCCCGTGAAGATGACGAGCCCGAGCGT
This sequence comes from Actinomycetota bacterium, assembly GCA_036004165.1. Classification (GTDB taxonomy): domain Bacteria; phylum Actinomycetota; class CALGFH01; order CALGFH01; family CALGFH01; genus CALGFH01. The sequence goes on along the minus strand of DASYRU010000055.1, from coordinate 3,953 downwards.
GCCGTCGAGGCTGATGCGGCCCACGACCTCGTCGGCCTCGGTGATCCCGCCCTGGGCGTCGGCCCCGGCCGTCACCGCCAGCAGCCGCATCACCAGGCGCCCGCCGGCACCGGCGGCCGCGATGCCGGCGCCGACGCCCGACACCACCGCCACGGTCAGGTACCACAGGTAGCGCCGCGCGACCAGGCCCATCGGCGGCCGCTCGGGCGCGTCGGCGGGGTCCTCCGGCGCTGGCGCGGCTGGCGGCTCGACCGTCAGGTCGCCCCAGCGAACCGCCGCGACCAGTCCGGCGAGGACCAGCACGATGCAGCCCACGATCACCCACATGGAGGGCAGTATGACCGAAGCCGGGCCGCCGGAGCCTCAGCGCCCGTCAGGACGGCCGGCGGGGCGGGCACGCAGACGGCGCCCCGTGACGGGGCGCCGCCTGGACGTCCGGCCCCCCCTGTGTGGCTGGCGGCCGGTCACGCGGGTCGAAGGGCTACCCGCCGGCTTCGACGCCGCGGAGCAGCTGGCGGACTTCGGTCTCCCGGTAGCGGCGGTGCCCGCCGAGGGTCCTGATGCTCGAGAGCTTGCCTGCCTTGGCCCAGCGGGTCACCGTCTTGGGGTCGACACGAAACAGCGCGGCGACCTCCGCCGGGGTGAGCAGCGCTTCTGGTGCTGGCGCAGACTGAACGGTACGACTGGCGGACATGGTTGCCACCCCTCACCTCGAACTTCCCCCGCCGAGTCCTGATTCTCGCGGAGGTCCTGAAAATCCTAGAGGCGTCGAATGGGACAGACCATAGCAACTTAGGGCTATTTTCCGCCCTGCCTACTAGGACTATCGGCAACCGACCGCCAGACCTTTAGCAAATGGTGCGGAGATCTCAATTGCTGGATTCCCGTCCCCGCAACACCGCCCAGCGCTCGCTCAGTCCCCGGTAGAGCTCGCTGGAGCGGTCCAGGTCCCCTTCCTCGAGCGCCTCGAGGGCCTCCCACACCTCGGCGGCCGAGTTGTCCCCGGCCAGCGACTCGAACGGCAGCGCCCTCGCCAGCCCGGCGTAGTCGAGCTGCACCAGGCTGTCGGTGTCGAAGCCGTGCAGCCAGCCTCGCAGCTCCTCGGCCACGACCACCATCTCGGCGTCCTCCATCAGCTCCTGCAGGATCGCCACCGCACGCGAGATGCGGGCGCGGGCCTTGCTCATCGCCGTCTGGTAGGTGAGGCGGGCCGGCTGGCCGGAGGAGGGGGCGACCAGGCGGCGCTCGGAGGCCTCGAACAGTGCGAACCAGGTCAGGGGCACGTGCCAGCCCGCCTGCTGGATGTGGCTGCGCGAGCCGGGCCGCTCACGGTCCCACCGCTCGAGCCTGCGGGCGGCCCGCTCGACGTCGCCGGCGGAGACGAAGGCGTCGGCCACCTCGTCGGGGACGGAGCTGCGGAAGGCCACCAGGGACTGCAGCGTGCGCAGCTCGGTGCGGAGCGGGCAGAGGTAGACCACGTCCCCGACCCGCTCGACCAGGGCGTGCTCCCGCTCGGCGCCCACCGTCAGCCCCAGGGCCCTGGCAAGGCCGCGGCGCTCCTCCCTGCCGACCAGCAGGCTGGGGGGCAGGGCATGCCCCGCCTCCACATAGGCCGCCCACTCGGCCCGCTCCCGCGGCGGAAATGCGGCAAGGGGCTGGTAGACCCGCAGGTAGGCCGTGAAGGCATGCCCCTTCATGGTGCGAAGAGTATAGGTACGCCGTGTGGTAGGTTGGCGTTGCGGGCGGGTACCCCCCACCTTGCTTCGGCCGCTCCGGCGGCGACCCCGTCGGGGCCCTTCCAGGAGGTCATCCATGGGAGCGTTCGAGCTCATGGGTGCCGAGTACGAGCAGGTCGTCTACAACCACGACCCTGCTTCCGGTCTCAAGGCCATCATCGCCATCCATTCGACCGCGCTCGGCCCGGCCCTCGGCGGCACCCGCTTCTACCCCTACGAGTCCGAGCGCGACGCGCTGGCCGACGTCCTCCGACTCGCCAGGGGGATGAGCTTCAAGGCCGCCGCCACCGGCCTCAACCTCGGTGGCGGCAAGGCGGTCATCATCGGCGATCCCAAGCGGATCAAGTCCGAGCCCCTGCTGCGGGCCCACGGCCGCTTCGTCGAGAGCCTCGGCGGCCGCTACATCACCGCCGAGGACGTCGGCACCTTCACCGCCGACATGGACGTCGTCGCCCTCGAGACCCGCTTCGTGACCGGCCGCTCGGAGAGCCACGGCGGCGCCGGCGACCCGTCGATCAACACCGCCTACGGCGTGTTCGTCGGCATGCGGGCGGTGGCGGAGGAGCTGTGGAACCAGCACGACCTGGCCGGCCGCCACGTGGTCGTCCTCGGCGTCGGCAAGGTCGGCTCGCGGCTCTGCCGCCTGCTCCACGAGGCCGGCGCCCGCCTCACGGTGGCCGACGTCGACGTCGACCACGTCGCCATGGCGGTCAACGAGTTCGGTGCCGACACCGTCGACCCCGGCAAGGCCCACGCGGTCGAGTGTGACGTCTTCGCCCCATGCGCCCTCGGGGCGGTGGTCAACGACGACACCCTACCGGAGCTGAAGTGCAGGGCGATCGCCGGCTCCGCCAACAACGTGCTCGCCCGCGACGAGCACGGCTATGCGCTGCGCGAGCTGGGGATCCTGTACGCGCCCGACTACGTCATCAACGCCGGCGGCCTGATCAACGTCTCCGACGAGCTGCAGGGCTACTCGGCCGAGCGGGCCAGGTCGAAGGTCGAGGGGATCTACGGCACCCTGCGGGAGATCTTCCACCGGGCGGTCCAGGAGGGCATCCCGACCAGCGAGGCAGCCGACCGGATGGCCCTCGAGCGGATCCGCGAGGTCTCCCGCCTGCGGCTGATCCAGGTGCACCCGGGCCTCGGCGGCTAGCCGACCACCACCTCGCCCATCACCCAGGCGGGCAGGCCGCGCGCCGCAAGAACGGCCAGCGCCGGGTCAACCTCCCGGGCCGGCAGCACCGCCACCATGCCGACCCCCAGGTTGGTGGCCCTCGCCAGCTCCTGGTCGTCCACCGGGCCGAGCTCGGCCAGCAGCCGGAAGATCGGCGGCGGCGTCCAGGAGGCCCAGTCCACCCGGCCGACCAGGCCGGCGGGCAGGCAGCGGGGCAGGTTGCCTGGCAGGCCACCGCCGGTCACGTGGCAGAGGGCGTGCACCTCGACCCCCTCGGCGAGCAGGTCGACCAGGTCGGGGGCGTAGATCCGGGTCGGGGTCAGCAGCACCTCCCCGACCGGCCCGCCCAGCTCCGGCAGGACCTGCTCGTAGCCGACCCCGGCCCTGGCCAGCGCCCGGCGGGCCAGGCTGAACCCGTTGGCGTGCAGACCGGAGGCGGCAAGGCCGAGCAGCACGTCGCCGGCGGCGACCCGCTCGGGGCCGAGCAGCCGGTCGCGCTCCGCCACCCCGAGCGCGAACCCGGCCAGGTCGTAGGCGCCCGGCTCCATCGCGTCCGGATGCTCGGCGGTCTCCCCGCCGAGCAGGGCGCAGCGGGCCTGCCTGCAGCCCTCGGCCACCCCGGCCACGACGGCGGCCACCGCCTCCGGGTCGAGCCGCCCGACCGCCAGGTAGTCGAGGACGAACAGCGGCTCGGCACCGGTCACCACCACGTCGTCGACGACCATCGCCACCAGGTCGACGCCGACGGTGTCGTGGCGGTCGAGGGCCTGGGCGACCAGCAGCTTGGTGCCCACCCCGTCGGCCGCGGCCACCAGCACCGGGTCGGCGAAGCGGCCCGGGCCCAGCGACCACAGCCCTGCGAAGCCGCCGATGCCGCCGAGCACCCTGGGCCCGTGGGTGGCCTCGACCGCGGCCCGCATCAGCGCCACCGCCCGCTCGCCGGCGGCCACGTCGACCCCGGCCGCCGCGTAGGTGAGCGGGTCCCGCGGCAACTCCGGCTTCACGGGAGCGGGGCGACGCCCTCGAGCAGCGCCTTGCCC
>DASYRU010000054.1:0-3602 GCA_036004165.1 Actinomycetota bacterium | reverse complement strand
GTGAGGCTGAGCTCGTCGACCTCGAAGGTCCGCCCGGCCGCCTCCGCGACGTCGTTGCCGTGCAGCCAGGCCTCGTTCAGGCGCAGTTGGGCGACGGTCCGCAGCGACACCGGTCCGGCCACCCAGGGCACGCGTGCCCGCCAGCCGTCGCCGTCGAGGCCGGCGAGATGCCAGCGCAGCCCGTCCCCGGCGGCTTCCCAGGCCTCCAGCCGCGCCTCCGGGCCCTCGCCGGCATGGGCGGCGACCCCGGCCGCGGTCCAGTCGTCCAGCGTCATCCCCGGCTCCAGCACGGTCCCCGGCCGCTCGGCGGTCCCGCCCTGGTCGCGCCCGGCGGCCTGCGCCACGGCCAGCGCGATGCGGTCACCGTCGGCAAGGTGCGCGGCCACGTCCCCGACCGTCCAGGCCGGCGTGGCAGGCACGGTCCGCTGCCAGGCGTCTGGCGGCAGGCCGGAGAGCAGCCGTCCGACCCGGCGGTGGGTGGTCTCGAGGGCCTCGACGAGCGACGCGGTGGTCAGCTCGATCGGTCCTCACCGCCTTGCTCGTCGGCCTGCTCGTCGGCGGGCTCCTCGTCCCGCATGGTCAGCCAGTACAGGCCCCAGACGAGCGCGAGGATGGCCAGCAGCACCGCCGGGTTGAAGAAGCCGCCCAGCCCGGTCGCCCAGCCGAGGATCCCGAGCAGCGCGGCGGCGACCGCGAAGGCGGCGGCGGCGTTGCGCACCCGAGCCCGGCCCGGCGGGCTCTTGATCGGGTTCAGGCGGTGCAGCACCCCCCAGCCGGGGGAGCTGCCGAGCCCGCCCGGGGTGGCCGGCGCGCTGGTGGTCGGTTCCTCGGCCCGGTCCCGCGCCCGCGAGCGGCGTCCCATGCGCTTCGCCTCCTCCACAGCCGCGACCCGCCTCCGGCGTATCGTACCCGGATGCGCGTTGTCGTGGCCCCCGACAAGTTCGAGGGCAGCCTCAGCGCCGGGCAGGCCGCCCTGGCGATCGAGGCCGGCCTTCGCCGCGCCAGGCCCGACGCCGAGGTGACGCGGCTGCCGGTCGGCGACGGCGGCGCCGGCACGCTGGATGCCGTGGTCGCCGCCGGGTTCGAGCGGGTGCCGGTGTGGGCCAGCGGACCCACCGGCGAGCCGGTCGACGCCGCCATCGCCGTCCGCGGCCGCCAGGCCTTCGTCGAGATGGCCGAAGCATCGGGCCTGAAGCGGCTGCCGGGCGCGCGGCGGGCGCCGCTGGAGGCCAGCACCTACGGCACCGGCGAGCTGCTCCGGGCCGCGCTCGACCGTGGCGCTCGCGAGCTGGTGCTCGGCATCGGCGGCAGCGCCACCACCGACGGCGGCGCCGGCATGGCGGCCGCCCTCGGCGCCCGCTTCCTCGACGCCGCCGGCGACCGGCTGCCGCCCGGCGGTGCGGCGCTGCTGCGCCTCGCCCACGTCGAGGTCGACGGCCTCGACCCCCGGCTGCGGGACTGCCAGGTGACGGTCGCCGCCGACGTCGACAACCCGCTGGTCGGCCCGGAGGGCGCCGCCCACGTCTACGGTCCCCAGAAGGGCGCGGCGGCGGACCAGGTGCTGCTGCTGGACTCGGCCCTGCGCCGCTACGCCCGGGTGCTGGCCGCCGACCTGGGGCGCGACCTGGCCGGCACCCCAGGCGCCGGGGCGGCCGGAGGGCTCGGCGCCGGCGCGATCGCCTTCCTCGGCGCCCGCATCCGTCCCGGCATCGAGCTGGTGCTCGAGCTGCTCGGCTTCGACCAGGCGGCCGCCAAGGCCGACCTGGTCGTCACCGGTGAGGGCAAGCTCGACGCCCAGAGCCTGCGCGGCAAGGCGCCGTTCGGGGTGGCAAGGGCGGCCACCGCCCACGGCGTGCCGGTGGTCGCGCTCGCCGGCGTGGTCGAGGTCGCCGACCGGGAGCTGCGGGCGGCCGGCTTCGAGGAGGCCCATGCGCTCACCGAGCTGGAGCCGGACCCGCAGCGCAGCATGGCCGACGCCGCCCCCCTGCTGGAACGCCTGGCCGAGCGGGTCGGCCGGGCGTGGGCCTCCCTCCCCTGAGAGCGAACGACGAACGAGGTGGATGCAGCAATGCCCGACCTGCCGAGATCCACGAAGGCGGTGATGGAGGCCGGCCGCTCGGTCGGCCTCGACCTGGACGTCCGGGAGTTCCCGGACGGCACCCGCACCGCGGCCGACGCAGCCAGGGCGATCGGCTGCACGGTCGACCAGATCGTGAAGTCGCTGGTGTTCATCGCCGACGCCCAGCCGGTGCTGGTGCTGACCAGCGGTGGCAACCGGGTCGACGTCGTCAAGCTGGGCAGGGAGGCTGGCGCCGTCGCGGTCCGCAAGGCCGACGCCCAGGAGGTCCGCGCGGCCACCGGCTACGCGATCGGCGGCACCCCGCCGTTCGGCCACGCCCGCGCGCTGCCGGTGCTGGTCGACCGCGACCTCACCCGCTTCGAGGTCGTCTGGGCGGCGGCCGGCACCCCGCGGCACGTCTTCCCGATCGCTCCGGCCGACCTGGTGCGGGTCAGCGGCGGCCGGGTCGCCGACGTCACCCTTGTGCACGCGTGAACGCGGGGCGATACTCGGATGGTGAGGAATGAGCGTCCGACCCGGGTCGCGCGCGAGCTGTTCATCGACGAGCGCGACACGGGCCTGCGCGTCACCTGGCACCCGGAGCGAGAGTTCGTGGTGCTGAGCGTCTGGCGCGACGACGTGTGCACCGGCACCTTCCGGCTGCCCATCGAGGACGTCCCGCGGCTCAGCGCGTTGCTGGCGACCGTGACCGGCCATTGGATCGCCGCCAGGCGGCCCCGACCGGCGGCCGGCGGCGGGGGACAGGAAGGCTCCTGGCTGCGCGCCGTGCTGCAGCGCTTCCGCCGCCTCAGCGCCTAGCCTGGCGGGGATGGCGGTCGCCGCCGGCGAATGCCGCTATGATGGCCGCGTACGACCGGATCGAAAGGAGCACGGATGTCCGAGGTGACCGAGGCCACCGGATCGGTGATCAAGCTCACCGACGGCGCGGCGACCAAGGTCCGCGACCTGCTCGCCCGTGAGGGCCGCGACGACCTTGCCCTGCGCATCGCCGTCGAGCCCGGTGGGTGCTCCGGGCTCCGCTACGCGCTGTTCTTCGACGACCGCACCCTCGACGGCGACGTCCGCGGCGAGATGTACGGCGTGAAGGTCGTCACCGACAGGATGAGCGCCCCCTACCTCTCCGGCGCGTCGATCGACTACATGGACACGCTGGAGAAGTCCGGCTTCACCATCGACAACCCCAACGCCCAGGGCTCCTGCGCCTGCGGCGAGTCGTTCCACTAGCCCAGGCTTCCCACGCGCCTGTTCGTCGCCACCTGGCCGGCGCCAGAGGTGGTCGCCGTGCTCTCGGCGCTCGACCGCCCCGCGATCCCAGGCGTCCGCTGGACGACGCCGGAGCAGTGGCTGGTCAAGGTCCGCCCGCTCGGCCACGTCGACGACCGGGTCGTGCCGCCGCTGCTGGAGGTGCTCGAGGCCGAGCTCGACGGCGCGCCCCCGGTCGGCTGCGTGCTCGGCCCGGCGACCAGGCGGCTCGGCGGGCAGTGGCTGGGTGCGCCGGTCGCAGGGCTCGAGGAGCTGGCCG
>DASYRU010000053.1:0-11497 GCA_036004165.1 Actinomycetota bacterium | reverse complement strand
TGGCCGACTTGGCGATGTCCTCGGAGAACAGGAAGCCGACGCCGAAGATCAGCCCGTAGCCCTCCTCGGCGAGGCCGTCGAGCAGCTCCTTGCGGTTGGAGCCGTCCGGGTTGGGCTCGACGTCCTTGGCCTCGAGCTGGGCGCCCAGCTTCTGCTTGGCGGCGTCCAGACCGGCCGCTGCCGAGTCGTTGAAGGACTTGTCGCCCCGGCCGCCGATGTCGTAGACGACGCCGACCTTCTTGGCTTCGACCGTCGTCGTCCCGCTGCCGCCGCCGCCGTCGTCGCCGCCACAGGCGGCCGCGACCAGGCCGAGCGCCACCAGCAGGGCGGCCACCCGCACACCCCGTACCAACCGCATGCTGTTGCTCCTCTCGAAGACTCGGGGAGGTCCCACCTGCTGCCACGCGAGCCCGTGGCCCTTGTCGTCCCCCACCGCCTCGGCCGGCCCCGGTCCGGTCGCAGGCTCGCCGTATTTAACCATCCCTGGCTGGCGGGGAGGGCACGTGGCGGGGTCTGCGTACAATCCGCGGCATGCGACGCGTCCTGCTCGGCCTGCTTGTCCTCGTGCTTGCCTACTTCGCGGTCACCACCGTGCTGGTCGCCAGGTCGATGGGCAGGGACGAGCGCCCTCGGGTCGACGCGATCGTGGTGCTCGGCGCGGCCCAGTACGACGGCCGCCCGTCGGCGATCTACCGGGCACGCCTGGAGCACGCCCTCGACCTGTACACGGGCGGCGTGGCGCCGCTGCTGGTGTTCACCGGCGGGAAGCACAAGGCCGACCGCTTCACCGAGGGCGCCTCGGGGGCGCGCTGGGCGATCGAGCACGGCGTGCCGTCGGCGGCCGTGCTGGCCGAGGAGCGCAGCCGCACCACCTACCAGAACCTGGCCGGGGCGAAACGGCTGCTGGCGCGGCGCACGCTGCCAGGCGCCCGCCCGCGGATCGTGATCGTCTCCGACCCCTTCCACATGTTCCGGGCCGTCAAGCAGGCCGCCGACCTCGGCCTCGACGCCTACCCCTCCCCCACCCGGACCAGCCCGCTCTCGGCCAGCAGGCTCAAGCTGACCGAGTCGGTGCTGCGCGAGGACGTGGCCATCGCCGGCTATCTGCTGTGGGGGGCCGGCACGTAACGCGGGCGCCGCGCGCCCGAGAAGGAGGCCGACGTGGCCTTGACCCTGGTCGATCATCCGCTGGCCAGCACCCTGCTCACCGCCCTTCGAGACGCCTCGACGCCGCCGCCGCTGTTCCGGCTGCTGGCCAAGCGGCTCTCGCTGGTGCTCGCCCTGGAGGCGACCCGCGGCGTGCCGACCGCGCCTCGGAGGGTGACCACCCCGCTGGCAGAGACCGAGGGCACCAGCTTCGCGGCGCCGCTGGTGGCGGTGCCGATCCTGCGGGCCGGGCTGGGCATGCTCGAGGCCGTGACCGAGCTGTTCCCCGAGGTGCCGGTCGGCTACATCGGCCTGGAGCGCGACCACGCCACCTTCCAGCCGTCGACCTACTACAGCAAGCTGCCGCCGATGCAGGACGGCTTCGTGCTGCTGCTGGACCCGATGCTGGCGACCGGCGGGTCGGCCGCGGCCGCCTGCACCAGCCTGTTCGCGGCGGGGCCGTCACGGGTGACGCTGCTGTCGGTGGTGGCCGCGCCGGAGGGGCTGGAGCACCTGGCCCGCGAGCACCCGGACCTCGACGTGGTCACGGCCGCCGTCGACGACCGGCTGAACGACCGGGCGTACATCGTCCCAGGCCTCGGCGACTTCGGCGACCGCCTGTTCGGGACGTGAGGGCCCCCCCGGCCGATGAGGACTTCGGGTAGGCTGCGACGTTCGCCCGTATCCATCCTGGGCCCTCCGCAGCCAGAGTGAACAGGAGACAACCACCCGGTCGGTACGGTTCAATACCTCGAACCTGACGAACTACACGGAGAGATCGAACTTGTCCCGAGAGCGCCGTGCTCCACTCGGGGAGAGGCTCCTGGCCCCATTTCGCGTGCTCGCCGGCGGGGAGGAGCTGGAGTCCGCCGGCGCCACCCTGCTCGAACGGGCCTGCCGGGCGCTCGGGGCCAAGGAGGGCCTGATCCTCCTGGCCGAGCCGGAGGGGTCCGGGCCGGAGGGGTCCTCGGAACCCCAGGTCGGCTACCTGCCCGGGCCGTGCTGGGGTGCGCCAGGCCCTGGTGGTCGCCTCGGCGCCCGCGAGGGCGACGGCGGGCTGGCCGCCGCGGCGGTGGCCAGCGCGCGTCCGGTCGCCGCCGGGGCGGGCGGCCGCGAGGCCTGGTGCGGGATGGTGGTGGAGGGACGGACGGTCGGCGTGCTCGCCCTGCGCCGTGCCGCCGGCGCCAGGTTCACCGGCGAGGAGCTGGTCGCGGTCGAGCTGCTGGCCACCGGCGCCGCCGTGGCCGTCGACCGGCTGCGCTTCCTGCGCCTGTGGTCGCGCAAGCTGGAGCAGGCCGACGCCGCCCACTCCCAGCTGCTGCGCTACGCCGACGACCTGCGCACCACCTTCGCGGCCGAGCGGCGGCGCGCCGAGCAGCTGCGCGAGGCGCTGGACGCGGCCGAGCTCGCCTACATCGCCACCGTCCGCGCCCTGGCGACCGCGGTCGAGGCCAAGGACGCCTACACCGGCGGGCACCTGGCACGGGTCACGGCCTACGGGACGGAGGCCTGCCGGTCGATCGGCGGCGACCTGGCCGCCACACCGGGGCTCGAGTACGCCTTCCTCCTGCACGACCTCGGCAAGATCGGCGTGCCCGACGCGGTGCTCAACAAGGCGGGGCCGCTCACCGACGAGGAATGGGCCCTGATGCGGGAACACCCGGCCATCGGCCTGCGGATCCTCGAAGGGGTGCCGCAGATGGACGTGGTCAGGGCGGTCGTCTACTGCCACCACGAGCGCTGGGACGGCGCCGGCTACCCGGAGGGCCTCAAGGGCGAGCAGACCCCGCTGGCGGCGCGGGTGTTCGCGGCGGTCGACGCCTTCGACGCGATCACCACCGACCGACCCTACCGGGCCGCTGCCAGCCTGGACGAGGCGCTGCACCGGCTGCGGGAAGCCGCCGGCAGCCAGTTCGCGCCCGACGCGGTGGAGGCCATCCACCTGGTCGACCGTGAGCGCCTGGCAGCCATCCAGGCGACGGTGACCACCCGAAGCGTGCTTGAAGAGCCGTCTCCACCGCCGGCCGGCGCCGGTCAAGAGGCCGCTGACCTGATCCTCGAGCAGCCACGTGGTGCCTCCGTCGGGCTCTTCCAGCACGCTTCGAGGAGCTAGGCGTGCGGCGCCTGCGGGTGCAGCTCACCGTCCTGCTGGCGCTGCTCGGAATGCTGGTCGTCGCCTGGGGGGCCACCATCTTCCTCGGCGCCAGGGACGCGGCCCGCACCAGCCAGTCCCTGCAGTCGACCATCGACCGCTTCGACCAGCTCCGCCGCCGCTCCGGCGAGCTGGGGGGAAGCTTCGTCAGCATCGAGACGGGCAGGCGCGCCTACCTGCTCACCGGCGACCCTGCCACCTACCAGGCCCAGGTCCGCGCCGAGCGGCAGTCGGCGCAGCTCTTCGGGCGGGTGCGGGAGCTGGCCGCGCCGTGGCCGACGCTGGACCCGGTGATCGACGGGGTCGCCGACCGCTACCGGTCGTGGCTGCTGGCGGGGCGGCGGGAGCTGGCGGCCAGGCAGACGGGCGGGGCAGGGGCCGCCGGCCTGGTGGCCGCCGACCGCCTCGCCGACCGGCAGTTCCAGGCGCTGCGCACGCAGCAGGCCGACCTCGAAGGCCGGCTGGCCGACCTGCAGACGGTCACCGCCCGCGGCCAGGGCCGGACCTACACGGCGGCCCAGAGCCTGGCGGTGCGTACCGCGGTGATGGTGCTGGCGGCGGTGGCCCTGATCACCTTCTACCTGCGCCGGGCGGTCGGGGCGCCGGCCGACGCGCTCCGCTCGGCCTCCGGCCGGCTGGCCGGCGGCGACCTGGAGACCCCGGTCGAGCTGGGGGTCGAGAACGAGCTGGGGGCGGTCGCCAGCGACCTGGAGACCATGCGGCGGCGGCTGGCCGGCCGCATGGAGGCGCTGGAGCGGCTGCGCCACCTGTCGGCGCAGGTGGTCGGGGCGACCAGCCTGCAGCGGCTGGCCGAGGTGGCGCTCGACGGCCTGCGGCCGGAGGTGGGGGCGACCAGGGCCGCGCTCGGCGCGGTGCACCGCAACGGTCAGCTGCGGCTGCGGGCCCTGGCCGGCTTCCCCGACCCTGGCGTGGCCGACGACATCGTCAAGGCCGACCAGGAGCTCCGCCGGCTGCTGCCGATGGCGGCGCTGCGGGCCGGGCAGGTGGTGGGGATGCCCGACGTGGACCGCCTGGTCAAGCCCGAGATCCTCCGTGAGCTGGCGGCACGGATGGGGATCCGTTCGCTGGCGCTGGTGCCGCTGGTGTCCCGCGGCAGCTTCGTGGGGCTGCTCGGCCTCTGCTGGACCGAGCCGCACCGGCTGGACCGCGAGCAGGAGGCGCTGCTCGGGCTGGCGGGCAACCAGATCGCCGGCGCGCTGGCGGCGGCGCTGCGGCTGGAGGAGGCGGAGCGGGCCGCCGGCGAGGCAAGGGCGGTGTTCTACGCGATCGCCGACGGCGTGCTGCTGACCGACCCGTTCGGCCGCGTCACGGCGGTGAACCGGGCCCTGGAGGCGTTGACGGGCTGGACGGAGGAGGAGGCGCGCGGCCGCCCCTACGCGGAGGTGCTGCCGGTCAACGACCAGCAGGGCGGTGCCGTCGACCTGCTCACCCGCTACGGCCGCAAGGTGCCGGTGGCGGTCAGCTCCGCGCCCATCCTCGACCCGAGGAGCCGGGTCGTCGGCGGCGTCGACGTGGTCCGCGACGTGTCGAGGGAGCGGGAGATCGACGAGGTCAAGTCGGCGCTGATCTCCACCGTCTCGCACGAGCTGCGGACCCCGCTCACCCTCATCCACGGCTTCGCGGAGCTGCTGGTGCTGCGGGACATGTCGGTGGAGCGGCAGCGGACGGCGGCCGCGGAGATCCTCGAGGCGTCCCGCCGGCTCGCCAGGCTGATCGACGACCTGCTCAGCGTCTCCCGGATGGAGTCCGGCCGGCTGGTCCTCGACCCGCGGCCGCTCGACCTGGCCGCGGTGGTCGAGCGGATCCTCTCGCCGTTCCGCGCCATGGCCGACAGGCACACCCTGCGGGCCAAGCTGCCGGGCGCCCTGCCGGTGCTCTGGGGTGACCCGGACAAGGTCGAGCAGATATTGACCAACCTGGTCGGGAATGCGATCAAATACTCTCCCGAGGGCGGCGAGGTCCTCGTCACCGTCGAGCACGGCGAGGACTCCGTGCAGGTCAGCGTCCGCGACCAGGGAATCGGGATGAGCCCACGCGACATGGGGCAGCTCTTCGAGAAGTTCTACCGGGTGGATCGGGACGAGGTCCGGCGCGCCGGCGGCACCGGCCTCGGCCTGTACATCACCAAGCGGCTGGTGGAGATGCACGGCGGCCGCATCTGGGCCGAGTCGCGGCCCGGGGTCGGGTCGGTGTTCACCTTCACCCTCCCGACCTCCGGCGAGCTGGCCGGGAGCGGCGCTCGATGAAGCTGCTGATCGCCGACGACGAACCGGCCGTCCGCGCCCTGGTGCACGTCACCCTGGAGGGCGACGACTACGAGATCCTCGAGGCGGCCGACGGGGTCGAGGCGCTCGAGGTGGCGCGGGGGGAGAGCCCCAGCCTGGTCCTGCTCGACATCATGATGCCGAGGCTGGACGGCCTCGAGGTCTGCCGGCAGCTCAAGTCGGACCCGCTCACCAGCGACATCGTGGTCGTGATGCTGACCGCGCAGGCCCAGGACCGCGATCGCGACCAGGGCCTGGCGGTCGGCGCCGACGACTACTTCACCAAGCCGTTCTCCCCGCTTGCGCTGCTGAACATGGTGGAACGGGTGCGCCAGACGGAGTAGCGAAGTCTGGTCTCTTGCGGGCAAATGTGCCCTAATGGGCGACGTGTCCGGGTGTACCCGGCAACGTCGCCGCTTGGCCGCACGGCCAGGGAAGGGGGCCCACCGTGGGACGGATGTGGACGAAGCGAGCGCGATGGCTCGTGCCGCTGCTGCTCGTCACCGGTCTGCTCGTCTCGGCACCGGTCGGCACGGCCCAGGGCGCACCAGAGGCCGCCCAGCAGGGCGCAGCCCCCAAATTCAGCAAGGCCGCAGCCTTCGACGTGTCGCCGTCGATGCGCGAGGTCGCCAGGCGGGCGATGGCCGGGAATGGCGCGGGGAACCTGGACCGCCCGGAGCGCGGCCCGGCCGCCGCGGGAGGCGGCTTCGCGGGCGACGCCGCGGTCCAGTCGTCGGTCGGCCAGCGGGCGGCCGCCCTCGACATCCCGTCGCCGTCGGTCAGCTTCGAGGGGATTCCGGCCACGGCCAACATCCCGATCCTCGGCGGCATCCCGATCCCGCCAGATCCGGTCGGGGACGTCGGCCCCAACCACTACGTCCAGATGGTCAACACCGCGTGGGCGGTGTTCTCCAAGACCGGCACGCGGCTCCTGGGCCCGCTCAGCCTGGCCTCGATCTGGGCCGGCTTCGCGGTGCCGGACTGCGCGGACAACTCCGGCGACCCGATCGTGCTGCACGACCAGCTCGCCAACCGCTGGATCCTGACGCAGTTCACCACCGCCGGCCCAACCTTCTACGACTGCGTCGCGGTCTCCACCAGCCCGGATCCGACCGGCAGCTACTTCCGCTATGCGTTCTCCACCGGGGTCAACTTCCCCGACTACCCCAAGTACGGCTTGTGGCCGAATGCATACTTCCTGACCACCCGCGAGTTCGGTCCTACGACCTTCGCCGGGATCGGCGTCTACGCGCTGGAGCGGCGCAGGATGATCCACGGCGACCCGGACGCCCGCGCCGTCTCGGTCCTGGTCCCGCCGGGGACGACGCCCTGGATCACCGGTGACGGCTGGCTCCCGTCCGACCTTGACGGCAGCCAGCAGCCGCCAGACGGCAGCCCCAACTACATCGTCGGCACCCAGGACGACGAGGGCCCCTACGGCGCGCCGTTCGACGCCATCAACCTGTTCAAGTTCTCGGTGATCTGGAGCTCCAGCCCGAAGGCCGAGTTCGCCGGACCGGTGCAGCTCCCGGTGGCCGAGTTCGACTCCGACTTCCCGTGCAAGCCGGCCGGCTCCCGCAACTGCATCCCGCAGCCGGACACCCCGCGGAGGCTCGACATCCTGTCCTACCGGCAGCGGCCGATCTGGCGGCTGGCCTACCGCAACTTCGGCACCCACGAGTCGCTGGTGACCAACCAGTCGGTGGAGGCCCGGCCGGAGCTCGCCGGCACCCGCTGGTACGAGCTCCGCAATCCGGGGACCCAGCCGGTCGTCGCGCAGCAGGCCACCTACGCGCCCGACGACGGCGTCCACCGCTGGATGGGCAGCATCGCCCAGGACAAGCAGGGCAACATGGCCCTCGGCTACAGCGTCTCCAACGGCGAGAACGTGTTCCCAGGGATCCGCTACACCGGTCGGCTGGGCGGCGACCCGGCCAGCACCCTGCCGCAGGGCGAGGCCGTGGTCGTCAACGGCGGGGGCTCCCAGACCGACAAGTTCTCCCGCTGGGGCGACTACACCTCGATGAACGTCGACCCCACCGACGACTGCACCTTCTGGTACGTCAACCAGTACTACGCGGTGACCTCGGCCAGGGGCTGGCAGACCCGGATCGCGGCCTTCCGGTTCCCCGGCTGCAGCTAGGCAAGCCGAAGGGGGGTCGGCCCGCACGGGCCGACCCCTGGCCTCCAGCGCTACGGGCCGCCGAGGCGGCGGTACTCGCCGCCGTAGTGCAGCAGCGGGTCGCGCCGCGCGCCGCGCTCGACCGACAGGACCCTGCCGAGGAAGACGGTGTGGTCGCCGCCGTCGTAGGCGGCCTCCACGTCGCACTCCAGCCAGGCGAGGGCGCCGTCCAGCAGCGGGGCGCCGGTGACCGGACCGGGCCGCCACGGCACCGGCAGGAACTGCGCCATGCTCTTGGGGCGCCCGGGGTCGGAGAAGTAGCGCGCCAGGTCCTCCTGGTCGCCGGCCAGGACCGAGACGGCGAAGCGGCCGACCTCCTGGAGCACCTTGTGCATGACCGCGTCCCGCTCGACGCAGACGAGCACCAGCAGCGGGTCCAGGGAGACCGAGGCGAAGGCGTTGGCGGTCATCCCGTGGCCGGAGCCGTCCGCCCTGGCGGTCAGCACCGTGATCCCGGTGGCGAACATGCCGACGCTGTCGCGGAACTGGCGGCTGGTCGGGCTGGACGGCACGGCGCTCCTCTGCGGCGGGGGCGCCGGCCATCCTAGCCGAACCTCAGCGGGTGGTGATGCCGGCGGGCAGGCGGATCGCGTCCCAGTCGATCACCAGCCAGGTGCCGCCGAGGGCCTGGAAGCTCGCGGTCACGTAGGTGGTGGCGAAGCGGCTCGGCTGCAGCCGGCAGAAGGCCGGGTCGTAGCGCATGACCCGGACGACCTCGTCGACCAGGAAGCCGACCGGGCCGTGGCGGGTGGTGACCACCAGGATGCGACCCTCGGGCCCGCGGTCCGGAAGGCCGAGGGCCAGGCGGAGGCTGACCAGCCCGACCGGCCGCGGCAGCACGCCGAGGCCGCCGAGGCTGGAGGAGGGCAGGCCGGGCACGGCCGGCTGGCCGGCGCCGACGTCGATCACCTCGCGGACGCGATCGCGCGGGCAGGCGTAGCCCCGCTCACCGAGCCGGAACAGCAGCAGCTCCATGCCTGCTTCGAGCACCTGCATGAACCGTCCTTGGGTGGGTGCTGCGACCGGTCGGGGCCGCAGCCGGGCTGGGCCCTGGGTACTACTTCGGCATGCTCACAGACCCTCTGGAGGGGCTAGTGCCCCTGGGCTGGCCTCCGGCCTTCCCGCCCTGCGGCCGCCGGCCCCCGCCATGGCCTCTGCCGGGCCTCCGGGCGCTGGCGCGGGCCGCGAGGGACGACGGGCCTCGACCGCGACCGTCCGCCAGCCGAGCGCGAGCCAGCAGAGCAGCACCATCCAGGTGGCGAGCCCGAGGACAGCCGCGGCGCCCCCCGCGGGGGCAGCCCCCGGGGCGAGTGCGCCGTCCCAGGCCGCCGTCCCGCCCCACCAGGTCGAGGTCCACAGCAGGGTGGCCCCGGCGGCGGCGCTGTAGATGCTGGCCCACCTGGCGTCGCCGAGGTAGCCGAACACCACCGGCCAGGCCAGTTCCCTCGGCGACCAGGCCGGGGCGAGGGCGAGCGGGGTGAGCAGGGTGAGGCCGACCGCGGCGTAGACGCGCTTCGGCCGCCGCCGCACCCAGAGCACGGCGGGGACGACCGCGGCAGCCAGCACCAACGGGCGTCCCCGGCCCAGCAGGAAGCCGATCAGCTCCCGGTCCGGGTCGTGGAGCAGCCAGGCGGGCCCGATGCCACCAGGCGTCTGCGGCGCGCCCGACGCGACCTGGAGGGAGGGCCAGTCCCAGGCGAGGGCGGGCACCCAGCCCGCCAGCAGCGCCCCGGCGAGCGCCAGCCCGAACTGGACCAGGCTCCGCCGTCGCCCAGACCTGTCCGACCGGGCCGCCCGCTGCGCGTCCGGCGGCTGCTCGGCCGGGGCGGCAACGGCGGCCATGACCACAGGGACGGCCAGCAGCACCAGCGGCTCGACCCGTCCGGCCAGCCCGAGGATGATGCCGGCCAGCAGCGGGGCCTGCCGGTCGACCAGCAGGTGGACGGCCAGCAGCAGCAACAGCACCGCCACCCCGAGGTGGTCGCCGTGGACACCGGAGGCGACGAACAGCACCGGGCTGGCCGCCACCAGCGCCGCGGTGCGGGCCGCGAGATGGACCGCCCGCCGCGCCATGAGCACCTCGAACACCAGCAGCGCCGCGGCCAGGTCGGCGACGCCGGCCGGCAGCCGGGCCAGCAGGTCGAGCGGCGAGCCGCCGGCGACGGCGGTGGCCGTCACCAGCAGCTTCACCGCGGTTGTGGCCAGCGCGGTGAGCAGCACGAGCCGCTTGAGCGAGTTGAAATGTGCTTTCGTCGTGAAGCGCTCGAACGATCCCATGGCCTGGTAGTGTAGCCGGGACCAGCGCACGCCGTGTCGCGCTTTGCGCGCGTGCGCCACGCCTAGTAGCCTGCTGCGCCATCGCACGACTCGGGGGAGAGGGGGCGGCATGGCCGATGTCTTCGAATCCAGCGAGATCCCAGGGGTCTGGCTGATCCGGCTGCAGGCGCACGAGGACCCGCGCGGCCGGTTCCTGGAGACCTACCGCAGCTCCTGGCTGCCCTTCGCCGCCCCGATGGTGCAGGGCAACCGCTCCGACTCGGCCCCGAAGGTGCTGCGCGGCCTGCACTACCACCGGCGCCAGTCCGACCTCTGGTTCGTGCAGCAGGGCCGGGTGACCACCGTGCTGCTCGACACCCGCATCGGCTCGCCCACCGAGGGCAAGCACACCACCCTCCAGCAGGGCGGCGGCGAGGAGCTGGCGGTCTACATCCCGGAGGGGGTCGCCCACGGCTTCTACGCCCACGACCAGGTGATCATGACCTACCTGGTCACCGGCGAGTACGACGGCTCCGACGAGCTCGGGGTGGCCTGGAACGACCCCGACCTCGGCATCGGCTGGCCGGACCAGGAGCCCGTCCTGTCCGAGCGCGACCAGCGCAACCCGCGCCTCGCCGACGTCCCGGCCGACCGCCGGGTGCCGTACAGCGGCTGAGGATTACCTTTCCGCCCTCGGGGCGTTACCGTTGGGGGACATTGCGCTTTGCGCTTGCATACCCTCTGAGGAGCCCCACGATGCACCGCCATCCGAGCAACCAGGCCAAGTCGGGCCCACCGCCCGACCGCCGGCCCAACGCGGCGCCACCGCCGCCGCCGCGGTGGCGGAGCTGGCTGCCCGCGTTCGGGCTGCTCATCAGCCTGGTCCTGCTGCTGCTCCCCAGCCGCATGGACCAGAGCCGGGTCACCGACCTCGACTACGCGCCCGGGCTGAAGGACAAGATCCAGCAGGGCCAGGTGCAGTCGGTCGAGATCGGCTCCGACGGGCACATCGAGGGCAAGCTGAAGGACGGCACCCGCTTCGAGTCCTCCTACCCGACCAACCTGGAGGACCCCGAGTTCACCCGCCTCCTGGACGAGAACAACGTGCAGGTCAAGGCCGTCGGACCGCAGACCTCGCTGGGCTCGGTGATCCTCAGCCTGCTGCCGCTGCTGCTGTTCATCGGCATCTTCATCTACCTGGGCCGTGCGACCCGCCGGCAGATCGCGGGGATGGGGGGTCTTGGTGGGATCGGCCGCTCCCGCACCAAGGTGTTCGACATGGAGCGGCCCGAGACCACCTTCGCCGACGTGGCCGGCTACGAGGGCGCCAAGCGCGAGGTCACCGAGGTGGTCGACTTCCTCAAGAACCCCGACCGCTACCGCAAGGCCGGCGCGGTCGGCCCCAAGGGCGTGCTGATGGTGGGGCCGCCCGGGACCGGCAAGACCCTGCTGGCCCGGGCGGTGGCCGGCGAGGCG
>DASYRU010000052.1:0-2798 GCA_036004165.1 Actinomycetota bacterium | reverse complement strand
CGTCAGGGTCCGGCAGTGGTGGCGGTCGTCGGCGGGAGCGTGGTGGCCGTGGTCGGCGGGAGCGTGGTGGCCGTGGTCGGCGCGCTGGTGGGCGTGGTCGGCCGGGTCGTGGGGCTGGGCCCGCGGGTGGTGGTGGTGGTCCGGCGGGTGGTGGAGGTGGTCGACCCGAGCACCCCGCCGGTAACGCCCCGGACGCCGCTGCCGGGCGTCGGGGTCGTGGTCGAGGGGGGCAGCCGCCGGACGGTGGTGGCCGACGCCCCCGACGAGCCCACCTCCGGGAGCGTGCTCGCCGAGGGGATCCCCGTGAGGGTGTCGCAGCCGGGGCCGCAGCGGCCCTGGGCGGCCAGCGCGAACGCGGCCAGGAAGGCGACGGCGGCCAGGCTGGCGAACCCGGCGATCCGCACCGCGCGCCTGGCTCGCCAGCCGTGGACGAGCCCGGCGAGCAGCAGCCCGAGCCGGTTGCGCCGCGGCGTCTCCGGCGGCGCGCCGCCCGGCTGCGCACTCGGCCGCGGCGGCGCCTGCCGCGCGGCGGCCTTGCCGTCCACCACGGGCCCCACGCGCCGGCCGGCGCGCTCGTCGCCGGCCGACGGGAACATCGAGACGACCCCACCGGTGCCCGCCGGGGGCGCGACCAGGGTCGGGGCCTTGCCGGCGAGGGTCGCAGGGGCGTCGGTGGCACCCGGCACCGCGACCTTCGCGGCCGGCAAGGCGGCCTTCGCGGCCGGCACGGCCGCCGGCTGGGATGGGCGGATGGCCGCCGGGCCGCGGCCCGTCCCCCGAACCCCCCCCGTCCCATCGGGGGACCCCCTCGGGGTCCCCCGAACCCCCCCGGCGGGGGGCTCTGGGAGGCCGAGGGCGGCCCTGAGGTCGTCGGCGGAGAACGGGCGGGCCAGCAGGGTGCGTGCCCGGTCGGCGGGGAGCGCGCGACCGTCGTCGCCCCGTTCGACCAGGACCACGACCGGTCCCTGGTAGCGCCGCCTGAGCTGCTGGAAGGCGGCGGCGCGGCCGGCGCGGGGCACGTCGAGCACGACCAGGTCGGCCTCGCCGAGCCCGCCCTTTTCGATGGCCTCGCGGGACCAGCCGGTCCGGGTGAGCCGGTCTCGCCGGTCGAGCAGGCGGGTCAGCACGGCGGCCAGTCCCGCGCTCTCGGAGAGCAGCAGGAGGCGCCGCGGCGGGCCCACCTCGCCCGGCCTGGAATCTCCCCGGGTCACCGTTCCCGCTGAGCTCACCTGGGGCAGCCTCCTTCGAGTCGCGGGCAGGCGGCGACGCCACCGGCCCTCTCACTCTTCCAGGCGATTCACGCAAGAGGCCGATACGGCCGCAAAGACCGTACTTCTACCGAGATTTCGGCGGACTACAGCCGGAAGCCCGCGTCGGCCTCGACGTCGGCCACGTCCATCTGAGCCTTCTGCAGCCGTCCGGCGTAGTCCCAGTTGAGCGCCTGCCAGCGGGTGAACTGGTCGAGCACCCACATCCCCGACTGGCGGCTGCCGTTGCCGGAGCGGCCGTTGCCGCCGAACGGCAGGTGGGCCTCGGCGCCCGAGGTCGAGTTGTTGACGCTGACCATGCCGGCGCTCACCCCTTCGCGGAAGCGGAGGGCGGCGGCCGGGTCGCGGGTGTAGATGGCGGCCGACAGCCCGTAGCCGTGGCCGTTGGCCAGCGCGACCGCCTCCTCGAGGGAGGCGCAGCTGGCCACTCCCACGATCGGGCCGAACGTCTCGGTGCGGTACAGCTCGTCGTCGCCGGTGACGCCGTCGACGATCGTCGGGTGGCAGTAGAGCCCGTCTTCCGGGTCGCCGACGAAGCCCTCGCGGGGGTTGGCCTCGGAGATCCTGCCGGTGCCGCCGGAGCCGTGGAGGCGGTGGTGCGGCCGGACCAGGTCCAGCCAGCCGAGGAAGCGGTCGAGGAAGCGCCGGTCGATCATCGGCCCGTAGAGGACGTCCCGGAACGGGTCGCCGACGGCCGCCCGCCGCACGGCGCCGGCGAAGCGCTCCAGGAAGTCGTCGTGGACCCGCTGGTGGACGATCACCGTGCCGAGCGAGGTGCAGCGCTGGCCGGCGGTGCCGAAGCCGCTGAACAGCGCCCCTTCCACGGCCAGGTCGAGGTCGGCGTCCGGCAGCACCACCAGCGGGTTCTTGCCGCCGAGCTCGAGGCAGGGCGTCTGCAGATGCCGGCCGCACAGCTCGCCGATCCTGCGGCCGACCTCGGTGGAGCCGGTGAAGCCGACCTTGTCGACCAGGCCGGCGTCAAGGGCCGCCTGCAGCCCGGCGAAGGTGGCGGGGCCGTCGGCCTGGACCAGGTTGAGCACCCCGTCGGGGAGGCCGGCATGCCAGCAGAGCTGGGCGAGCGCCTCGGCGGTGGCGGGCGCGTACTCGGCCGGCTTCCAGACCACCGGGTTGCCGCACAACAGGGCGGGCACCAGGTACCAGGAGGGCACCGCGACCGGGAAGTTGCCGGCGGTGACCACCGCGGCCACCCCGACCGGCTGCCTGAAGGTGAACAGCTGCTTGTCTGGCATCTCGCTCGGCACCGTCTGGCCGTACAGGCGCCGGCCCTCGCCGAGGAAGAAGTCGCAGGTGTCGACGATCTCCTGGACTTCGCCGCGGGACTCGGCCAGCGGCTTGCCGATCTCGCGGGTGACCAGTCGGGCGAGGGCTTCCCGGTTCTCCTCGACCAGGCGCCCGAGGTGCTTGACCGCCCGGCCCCTGACCGGCGCCGGGGTGGCGGCCCAGCCCGGCTGCGCGGCGCGTGCGGCCCCGCAGGCCTCCACGAAGGTCGCCGGCTCGGCCAGCAGCACC
>DASYRU010000051.1:0-15966 GCA_036004165.1 Actinomycetota bacterium | reverse complement strand
CGCCGTGGGGCTCTGGGCTCGGGGGGTGCCAGGCTCCGCATCAGCCCCTCCGCCTGGTGACCTCTTCAGTCAGCCGCGGCACGACCTTGAACAGGTCACCGACCACGCCGAAGTCGGAGATGGCGAAGATCGGCGCGTCGGCGTCCTTGTTGATGGCCACGATCGTCTTGGAGGTCTGCATGCCGGCCCGGTGCTGGATCGCCCCGGAGATCCCCACGGCGACGTAGAGCTGCGGCGACACCGTCTTGCCGGTCTGGCCGACCTGGTGCTGGTGGGGGTACCAGCCGGCGTCGACCGCGGCCCGGCTGGCGCCGACCGCCGCCCCGAGCGCGTCGGCCAGCGCCTCGACCAGCGCGAAGTTCGACGGGTCCTGGAGGCCGCGGCCGCCGGAGACGACGATCTCGGCCTCGGCCACGTCGGGCCGGCCGCCCTGCTCCTGGACCACCTGGTCGGTGACGCGGGAGTTGTCGTAGCCGCGCTCGCCCGGGGCGCCGAGGTCGACCACCTCCGGCTCGGCAGGGGCCTCCTCGACCGGGAAGGAGTTCGGCTTGACCGCGAACACCGGGGTGCCGGTCCTCACCCTGGCCCGCACGGTGGTCGCCCCCCCGAACACGTTCTGGGTGGCGACCAGGTCGCCGTCCAGGTCGACGATGTCGGCCAGCATGCCCCAGCCCTTCCGCGCGGCCAGCCTCGCCCCGGCGTCCTTGCCGCCGGGGGTGGAGGCGACCAGCACCGCGGCCGGCTGGGCGCGGTCGGCGGCGGCCTCGAGGGCGCCGGCGAGCGGCTCGCCGAGCTGGTTGCTCCAGCCCTCGCCGGTGCCGGCGTAGACGGCCGTGGCGCCGTGGCGGGCGAGCCCGTCGCGGGCGGCGTCGAGGCCGTCGCCGACGAACACGGCGACCGGCTCGCCAAGGCTGCGCGCCTTGCTGAGCATCTCGTAGGTCACCTTCTTGGTGTTGCCTCCCTCGTGCTCCACCAGAACGAGAACCGCGGGCATGGCGTTACCTTCCGTCTCAGATGAACTTGTGGCCGGCCAGGAAGTCGGCCAGCTCCGCCGCCGCGCTGCCGTCGCCCGGGTCCTTGACCTGCTGTCCCGCCTGCCGCGGCGGACGCGGGGCGAAGTCGACCACCTCGGTGGTGGCGCCGGCCGTGCCGACCTCCCCCGGGTCGATACCCAGGTCGGCCAGGGTGTAGTCGGTCACCGGCTTGGACTTGGCCGCCATGATGCCCTTGAAGGAGGGGTAGCGGGGCTCGTTGATGCCCTTGACGACGCTGACCAGCAGCGGGCCCTCCGCCTCGACCAGGTCGTGGCCGGTCTCGGTCTCGCGCTGGATGCGGACGGTCGAGCCGTCGACCTCGAGCTGCTTGGCGCCGATCAGGCCGGGCCAGCGCAGGTACTCGGCGAGGGCGCTCGGGACCAGCGAGGTGCGGGCGTCGGTCGACTCCGAGCCGCAGAGGACGATGTCCGGCTCGATCAGGCGGATGGCGGCGCTGAGCACCTTGGCCGTGTTGAAGGCGCAGGAGCCGTGCAGGGCGTCGTCGTGGACGTGGACCGCCCCGTCCGGACCCATCGACAGCGCCTTGCGCACGGTGGCCAGCGCCGACGCCGGCCCCATGCAGAGCACCACGACCTCCCCGCCGACCTTCTCCTTGAGCCGCAGGGCCTCCTCGACGGCGTACTCGTCCACCGGGTTCATGATCGTCTCGACCGATTCGCGGTCGAGCGTCTTGTCGCCCGGGTCGAGCCGCTTCTCGGCGGCCGTGTCCGGCACGCGCTTGACGGTGACCAGGATCTTCAACACTTGCCTCCAGGGGTGCAGCGGACCGGCCCCACGGGGTCAGGGCCGCCGACCATGATGCCGCAAGGTGCCGGTCCATTGTCCACCGGGCTGCTGGCCTCGGCCGCGCCGGCGGCTTAGGCTCCGGCCTCATGAACCGCCGCCGACCTCGTCCACGCCCGGACCGCCGGGCCACCATCGCCCCGCTGCCGCCTCCGGCGCCCCCGCACGCACCCGGTGAGCTGCGTCAGGACCCGCTCAGCGGCTGCTGGGTGGCGATCACGGTCGGGCGCGCCGCCCGCCCGGAGGCGTTCCTCGCCGACGCGGGGCCCGTCCGCGGCCCGCTCGGCTGCCCGTTCTGCGCCGGCAACGAGCACATGACGCCGCCGGAGGTGTGGGCCGACCGGGAGCCGGGCAGCGACCCGGACGGGCCGGGCTGGCGGGTCCGGGTGGTGCCCAACAAGTTCCCCGCCTTCGCCGGCCCCCCGGCCGCCTCCGGTCCGGGCCAGAACGGCGGGCTGTACCGTGCCATGCCGACCGCCGGCGTCCACGAGGTCGTGATCCACAGCCCCGACCACACCGCCACCCTCGCCGACCTGCCCGAGCCTGCGCTGGTCAGGGTGCTGGCCGCCTGGCGCCAGCGGCTGGCCAGCCACCGCGGCGGGCCCTTCGGCGCGGTGGTGGTGATCGTCAACCAGGGCCGTACCGCCGGCGCGTCCCTCGAGCACCCGCACAGCCAGGTGTTCGCCACCGCGGGACGGCCGGAGCGCGTCAAGGCCGAGCTCGACCGGCTGGCAGGGAGCGGCTGCGCGGCCTGCGCGCTGGTGGACGCCGAGCGGGACGGCCCGAGGGTCGTGGACCGCTCCGGCGGGCTGCTCACCGTCTGCCCGTGGGCGTCGGCCGCGCCGTTCGAGGCCCTGGTCCTCCCGGAGCGGCACCGGCCCCGCTTCGACGAGGCCGCCGGCGGCACCGACCCCGCCCTCGCCGCCGCCCTGCGCGGGCTGCTGCGGCGGCTCCCTGGCGCGGCGGCCGCTCGCGCCCCCTACAACCTGGTGCTGCACTCGGCCCCGCCAGGCACCGACGACTTCCACTGGCACCTGCACCTGCTCCCCCGCCTGACCACCTACGGCGGGTTCGAGCTTGGCACCGGCATCGTCATCAACGTGGTCGACCCCGACCGGGCCGCCGCGGCCCTGCGCGCGGTCCCGCCGGACTAGCGACCGCGGAAGGTCGCCTTGCCTGGGCCGTCGGCGACGAACGAGGCCATGCCCTCGGCGGCGTCCTCGCTGGCGAACAGCGACTGGAAGGCGTGCCGCTCCAGCAGCAGGCCGGCGTCGAGGCCGCCGTCGAGGCCGCCGTCGATCGCCTGCTTGGCCGCCCGCAGGGCGAGGCCCGGTCCCTTGGCGTAGCGCGCCGCGGCCTCGCACGCCTTGGTGTAGACCTCGACGGCCGGGTGGACCTCGTCGACCAGGCCGATGGCCAGGCACTCGGCGGCGCCGTAGAAGCGACCGGAGTAGATCATCGCCTTGGCCCGCGCCGGCCCGACCAGGCGCGGCAGCCGCTGGGTGCCGCCGGCGCCGGGGATGATGCCGAGCAGGATCTCCGGCTGGCCGAACCTGGCGTCCTCGGCGGCGAAGCGGAAGTCGGCGGCGAGGGCCAGCTCGCAGCCGCCGCCCAGCGCGTACCCGGTGACGGCGGCGATCACCACCTTGGGGACGCGGGCGATGGCGGTGAAGGCGGCCTGCAGGTCGGCGGTCCTGGCGGAGATCTCGGCGAAGCTGCGGCCCGCCATCTCCTTGATGTCGGCGCCGGCGGCGAACACCTTCTCGCCGCCCCACAGGACCACCGCGCCGACCCGCCCGTCGGCGGCGGCCTGGCCGGCCGCTTCCCGCAGCTCGTCCTGGACCTGCGCGTTGAGCGCGTTGACCGGCGGCCGGTCGAGCCGGATCGTGGCGACCCGGCTGGCCTCGTCCACCTCCAGGCGTACGAACGCACCCACCTGCGGTCCCTCCCGGTTTGTCGGCGTCGCCGCCGGATTGTAGCCGTCCGGTCAGGCGGCCAGGGCGGCCCGGGCGACCGGGGCGTCCCAATCGAGGTGGTGGCCGTAGATCCACGCCTGGGACCGCTCGGTGACCAGGAACTTCAACACCAGCGGCAGCATGATGCCGGTCAGCGCCCGGCCGACGGGTCCTTGGGTCTTGCTGCGGCTGGTCCGAGCCCCCTGTGCGACGATGCGTTCCACCCGCCGGCGCCGCAGCCGCTCGTAGGCGGCAAGGGCCTGCGGGACGTCTGGGAGGTCGCGCACGCACTTGGCCAGCACCACCGCGTCCTCCTCTGCGGCCATCGAGGCGCCCTGTCCCGAGGTGGGCGAGGGCGCGTGCGCGGCGTCGCCGATGATCACCATCGGCCCCCGCCAGGTCGGCACCTTCGGAAGGTCGTGGGTGTTGTCGGCGGCCAGCTCGAGCCGGCCGGCGGCGATCAGCTCGGCGGCCGGGCCGCGGTCGCCGGCGAGCTCGCCAGGCATTCCGGGCTGGCGCCGGCGTCGGTGACCGGGCTGATCAACCGGCTGGAGCGCAAGGGCTTCGCGCGGCGCGTCCCCAACCCCGACGACCGCCGCAGCGTCCTGGTCGAGATCGACCGCGACCGGGTCATCGCCAGCATGGCGCCGCCAGGGCTGTTCGCCGACCGGGCGCGCTCGCTGCAGGAGATGTACGCCGGCTACACCGACCAGCAGCTGGAGGTTATCCTCCACTTCCTCACCGAGGCCGCCCGCAGGCAGCAGCAGGCCACCAGCAAGCTCACCAGTTGAGCTCGAGCGCCTACTCCGCGCCGAGGCTGCGGGCGAGCGTCTCGGCCAGGGGGGTCGGCACCAGCCCTGGCGGCGCCGGCAGCGAAGGGTCGGGCAGCGAGTCGGCCGCCAGGATCCCCAGCTGGCTCGGGGTCAGCCCGTCCGCGAGCGGCCGGTCGGCGTCGCCGTCCCGGTGCCAGCGGGCGCCGTGCAGCGCGTCGACCAGCTCGTCGAGGCCGAGCTCGTCCGGACCGGCGAGCGACCAGGTCGCCCGCAGCTCCGCCGCCTCGTCGGCCAGCGCGATCGCCCTGGCGACGTCGCCCACCCACACCGGGGCGACCCGCTGGCGGCCGCTCCCCGGCAAGGGCTGGATGCCCTCCAGCAGCGCGAGCAGGCGGCCGCCCGGACCGAGCACGTGCGTGCTGCGCAGGATGGCGTGCTCCAGGCCGCTCGCGGCGACCATCCGCTCGACCTCGGCTTTGGCCGCCAGGTGGCGGTTGGCCCCCGCAAGGCCGGCCCCCTGGGGGGAGCAGACGACCACGCGCCGGACCCCTGCCCGCGCGGCGGCGGCCAGGAACACCCTGGCGGGGCCGACCACGGCCGTGAACGGGTCCTCGCCCGGCCGGGTCCAGAGGCTGCCGGTCAGCGAGCAGGCGGTGAACACCCCCGTCATCGCCGCCTCCAGCCCGTCCGGGTCGGTGGCGTCCATCACCGCGACCTTCGCCCCGAGCCGCCGCAGGTCGCCGGCCGGCGCCGGCCCGCGGACCACCGCCCGCACGTGCTCGACGCCCTGCTCCAGCAGGGCCGCGACCGCGGCGCGCCCGACCAGGCCGCCGGCGCCGGTCACCAGGATCGCCACTCAAGCGCTCCGCTTGTCGCCCCGACATGGTCTATTGTGTGCAGCGACCGGGTCTGCCCGAGTGTCCGAAGAGGCGCGTCGCAGCGGGCTCGGTCGAGTTGTGTCCACAGCGATCCAGAAGGAGCTCGCCAGGTGATCAAGCAGACGCCGGTCAAGGACGGCGACCAGGTCAAGGTCAACTTCATCCTCTCCAAGGACGCCATCACCGGCAAGGTGTCGGTGGTCGGCGACTTCAACGGTTGGGACCCGCTCGCCCACCCGCTGCGGCCGCGTCGCAACGGCACCCGCAGCGTGACCGTCACCCTGCCGAGGCGCAGCAGGTTCGCCTTCCGTTACCTGGACGACGGCGGCCGCTGGCACGACGACGACGGCGCCGACGCGTTCGAGCCGAACGGTGTCGGGGGCGTCAACGGCGTCGTCCACACCTGAGCCGGTCGGGTCCACCTAGAACCGGGGCGGTTCGGTGTACTCGCCCCAGACCTCCTTGAGGGCGGCCGACATCTCGCCCACCGTTGTCTCGGCCCTGGCGGCGTCGACCAGCTTCGGGATGAGGTTCTCGTCGCCGGCGGCCGCCTCCCTGAGCGCGGCCACGGCGGCGTCCACCCGGCGCTGATCGCGGGCGGCTCGTCGCCTGGCCAGCTCGGCCTTCTGCTCGCGCTCGACCTCGGCGGAGATGCGCAGGATCTCCAGCGGCTGGTCGTCCTCGGTGACGTACTTGTTGACGCCGACGATCACCTTCTCGCCCTTCTCGAGCTGCTGCTGGTAGCGGAAGGCGGCGTCGGCCATCTGCTGCTGGAACCAGCCCCGCTCGATGCCGGCGAGCACCCCCTCCAGCATCCGGCCACCGCCGAACCGGTCGATCTGCTCGAAGATCTCCTCGGCGCGCCGCTCCATCAGGTCGGTCATGTGCTCGACGTACCAGGAGCCGCCGAGCGGGTCGATCACGTTGGCGACGCCGGTCTCCTCCGCGATCACCTGCTGGGTCCGCAGCGCGGTCGCCGCCGCCCGCTCGGTCGGCAGCGCGAACACCTCGTCGAGCGCGTTGGTGTGCAGCGACTGGGTGCCGCCGAGCACCGCCGACAGCGCCTCCAGCGCGGTGCGGACGGCGTTGTTGTCCGGCTGCTGCGCGGTCAGCGACACCCCCGCCGTCTGGGTGTGGAACCTGAGCTGGCAGGCCTTGTCGGTCTTGGCGCCGTAGCGGTCGCGCATCCACCGCGCCCAGATCCGGCGGGCGGCCCGGAACTTGCCGATCTCCTCGAAGAAGTCGACGTGGGCGTCGAAGAAGAACGACAGCCGCGGGCCGAGCACGTCCACGTCGAGGCCGCGGCGCTGCCCCAGCTCGACGTAGGCGAAGCCGTCGGCCAGAGTGAAGGCGAGCTCCTGGGCGGCGGTCGCGCCGGCCTCCCTGATGTGGTAGCCGGACACCGAGACCGGGTGGTACTTGGGCACCTCGGCCGTGCAGAACTCGAACAGGTCGCCGATCAGGCGCAGGTGCGGCTCTGGCGGGAACAGCCACTCCTTCTGGGCGATGTACTCCTTCAGGATGTCGGTCTGCAGGGTGCCGTCCAGCTTGGAGATGGCCGCGCCCTGGCGCTCGGCGGCGACCAGGTACATGGCGAACAGCATCGGCGCCGGGCCGGAGATCGTCATCGAGGTGGTCAGCTCCTGCAGCGGCAGCCCGTCGAACAGGACCTCCATGTCCGCCGCCGAGTCGATCGCCACCCCGCAGTGGCCGACCTCGCCGAGCGAGCGCGGGTCGTCGGAGTCGCGGCCCATCAGGGTCGGCATGTCGAAGGCGACCGAGAGGCCGCCGCCGCCCTGGCCGATCAGGTACTTGTAGCGCAGGTTGGTCTCGTGGGCGTTGCCGAACCCGGAGAACTGGCGGATGGTCCACGGCCGGCCGCGGTACATCGACGCGTACACCCCGCGGGTGAACGGGTGCTGGCCGGGGAAGCCGATGCTGGCGGCGACGTCCCGGTCGGGGTGGTCCAGCGGGCTGTACAGGGGGGCGACCTCCTCCCCTGACAGGGTGATGAAGTCGGCGTCCCGCTCCGCCCCGGCCGCGTACTGTGCGCGCCAGCGGGCGCGCAGCTCCTCGAGGCGGGCGGGGTCGTCTGCGGGCATGGTGTCCTCCTGCGTCGCCGGACCAGCGGCTGACCCGATTGTAGGCGTGGCCGCTGGCCGGCGGCCGTTCAGGAGATCGTCACCGTGACCCTGAGCGTGAGGTGGGCGTCGACGCCGAACCTGCTGACGGTCCTGGTCAGCGTCGCCGAGCGGCCAGGGCCGGGGAAGGAGACGGCGATCCCGGCGACGCCGGTCTGCTGCGGCTCCCCCGGTTCCTGGTAGTACAGCTTCACCTGCAGGGTCGCGCCGCCGGTGCCGGCGGCCAGCGCGGCCGCGGGGAACGCGTACGGCCCGGAGCTGGCCTGTGGGCCGTTCTCGCCGGGGCCGATCGGGGTGTAGGAGGTGCCGAGGAAGCTGGTGGTGATGCCGCTGGTCCCGCTAGGCGGGATCTCGAGGGTGAGTTGGCGCACCTCCAGCACCACCCGGCGGATCAGCCGCCGTGCGCTCAGCGTGCGGCTGGAGGCCGCGCGGCCGTCGGCGGCCCGCCCGGTCACCCGCAGCGCCACCGGCGAGTTCGTCTTGGTCAGCGTCAGCTTGACCGTCCCCTGGGCGGCCGGCCCGGCGAACGCGACCTGGTTGCCCCGCGGGGCTCCCACCCCCCAGGTGAGCACGGCGGTGACCGGCTGGGAGGCCTGATAGCGGACCATCAGCCCGTCCTCGAGGCGCTGCACGACCTGGGCCTGCAGGGTCAGGCCGGCGGTGGTGCTGGTCGGGGCGGTGGTCGAGGTCGAGGTCGAGGTGGTCGACGCCGACGTCTCGGTGGTGGTCACCTCGGGCAGGCTGGTGGTGGCGGCGGTGGCCGCTTCCACGCCCCCGTCGCGGGCGAGCAGCAGCCCGCCGGCCACGCCGCCGGCGGTGGCCAGCAGCCCGAGCGAGAAGAGGAGGATCAGGGTGCGTCTGTGCATGGGGGGACTCCGCGGCCGGCGGCACCGGAGGCGCCGAGAGGGGGTGGCGGGCGTAGCCTACCCCGACGATGGATGCTGAGCGGCTGCCCGCCGCGGTGCTGGAGGCGGCCCGTGACCGGCGCGGCGGCGCCACCGAGATCGCCGCCAAGGCCCTCGACGGCCTGCTCCAGGTCGCCGACGACCCGCCGCTGCTCGAGGCGGCGGTGGCGGCGCTGCTGGCCGGTCAGCCCGCCATGGCCCCGCTCTGGCACCTGGCGATGGCGGCCCGCGGCCCCGCGCCCCTCCAGGCCCTGACCGAGCTGCGCCGTGGCCTGGAGCTGGACTCCGAGGCGGCGGCCTCGGCCGGCGCCGCCTGGCTGCGCCGGCGGCTGGCCGACCGGCCGGGCGCCGTCGCCACGGTCTCGCACAGCTCGCTGGTCGACCGGGTGCTCGCCCGCCTCGGGAGCGGCGGTGAGCGGGTCGAGCCGCTGGCCGGGCTGGTCGGCGCCGACGCGATCGGCCCAGAGGCGTTCCTCAACGCCAGCGGCACCGCCGAGCTGGCCGCCCGGCTCCCCACCCTGGTGGTGGCCACGCCCATCAAGCTGGTCCCTGCCGGGGTCTTCGCCCGCCTGGCCGCTCCCGGCTTCGAGACGGTCCCGCTGACGGCGGCGGCCGCGGTGGTGGTCGGCCCCCTGGTCCTCTCCCCCGCCGAGGCCGGCCGCCGCGCCGCCGCCCTTGGCTAGGGGGCGCCGCGGACCTGGGCCAGGAGCTGGTCGGCGGCCGCGTAGGGGCCGAGCTTGCCGGCGGCGACCTGCTCGGCGAGGGCCTCGAGGGCCTCGCCGCGGCCCAGCTCGCCCAGCTCGGCCCGCAGGTCGGCCAGGGCGACCTCCTCCACCTCGCGGGCGGCCCGCTGGCGGCGGCGGCGTTCCAGCTCGCCGCTCGACTCCAGGTGGGCGCGGTGGCGGGCGATCGCCCGCACCAGCTCCTCGACGCCGTCGCCGCGCTCGGCGATGGTCAACACCACCGGCACCTGCCACGGCCGGGCCTCGCCGAGGTGGAGCATCTGGCGCAGGTCCCGGGCGACCATCTCGGCGCCGTCGCGGTCGGCCTTGTTGACCACGAACACGTCGGCGACCTCGAGGATGCCGGCCTTGGCGACCTGCACGGCGTCGCCGAAGCCAGGGGCGAGCGCGACCAGGGTGGTGTCGGCCAGCCCCGCCACCTCCACCTCGGCCTGGCCGACCCCGACGGTCTCCACCAGGATCACGTCGCAGCCGGCGGCGTCGAGGACCCGCACGCCCTGCGGGGTCGCCCAGGCGAGCCCGCCGAGGTGGCCCCTGGTCGCCATCGAGCGGATGTAGACCCCCTCGTCGAGCGCGTGGCGCTGCATGCGCACCCGGTCGCCGAGCAGCGCCCCGCCGGTGAACGGCGACGAGGGGTCGACGGCGAGCACGCCGACGGTCCGCCCGGCCTTGCGGTAGGCGGCCACCAGCGCTCCCGCAAGGGTCGACTTGCCGACCCCTGGAGCGCCGGTCAGGCCGATCACCTGGGCGCGGCCGGCGGCCGGGTTGAGCGCCTCGGCGGCGTCCCTGAGCTGCTCGTGGTCGCCGTCCTCGACCCAGGAGATCAGCCTGGCGACGGCCCGCTTGTCGCCGGCCCGCAGCCGCTCGAGCAGCGCCTCGAGGGCGTGATTGACCGGGGAACCCGTGGACCCCGCCGGGGTCATGCGTCGACCCGGAGGAGCAGGGCGTCCCCCTGGCCGCCGCCGCCGCAGAGCGCGGCCGCGCCAAGCCCTCCGCCGCGCCGGCGCAGCTCCATCGCCAGGGTGAGCACCAGCCGGGCGCCGCTGGCGCCGATCGGGTGGCCGAGCGCCACCGCGCCCCCGTTGACGTTGACGATCTCCTCGTCAAGCTCCAGCTCCCGCGTCGAACGCAGCGCCACGGCCGCGAACGCCTCGTTGATCTCCACCAGGTCGAGGTCGGCCACGGCCACGCCGGCCCGCCCGCAGGCGTCCCGGATGGCGCCGGACGGCTGCGAGTGGAGGCTGGTGTCGGGGCCGGCCACCGTGCCGTAGGCGAGGATGGAGGCGAGCACCGGCAGCCCGCCGGCGGCGGCGCGTTCCCTGGAGGTGACCACCACGGCGGCCGCCCCATCGGAGAGCTGGGAGGCGTTGCCGGCCGTGATCGTCCCGTCTGGCGAGAACGCCGGGCGCAACCGGGCGAGCGTCTCGGCGGTGGTGCCTGGACGGATGCCCTCGTCCTCCTCGACCAGCAGGGGGTCGCCCTTGCGCTGGGGCACCTGGACGGGGGCGATCTCCTCGCGCAGGGCGCCCTTGGCGGCGGCGGCCGCCCGTTCGTGGGAGCGGGCCGCCCACTCGTCCTGGGCGGCCCGGTCGATCCCGAGCCGCCGGTTGACCCGGTCGGACATGCTGCCCATGTGCTCGTGGTCGAAGGCGTCAAGGAGGCCGTCGTGGACCATCGCGTCGACCAGCTCGGCGTGGCCCATGCGGGCGCCGAAGCGGGCCGCGGGCAGCAGGTAGGGTGCGCCGCTCATCGACTCCATGCCGCCGGCTACCAGCAGCCCCGCCTGGCCGAGCTCGACGTACTGGGCGGCGGTGGCGATCGCGTTCAGGCCGGACAGGCAGACCTTGTTGACGGTGAGCGCGGGCACGGTCATCGGGACGGCGGCCCTGACCGCCGCCTGCCTGGCGGTGATCTGGCCCTGCCCGGCCTGCAGCACGTGGCCGAAGACGACGTGCTCGACCGCCTCGGGAGCCACCCCGGCCCGCTCCATGGCGGCGGCCGCCGCCAGGCCGCCAAGCTCGACGGCCGGCAGGGACGCGAGGACGCCTCCGAAGCGGCCGATCGGCGTGCGTGCGCCCGCGCAGATCACGGGTTCGGTTCGCTGGAACATCCGCTGTCCCCCTTCGAATGCGCTCGTTCGAGTCTACCGCCCGGGGTAGGCTGCCCTTCGTGACCCTCGGCTTCGTGCACGCCTGCGAGCAGAACCACCTGAACCTGTCCACCATCGGCGGCGGCGGGGTGGTCCAGCTCGCGGCCGGCAAGGTGGTGACCTCCCCGCTCGACCCGATGTGGGTCTACAACTGGGCGTTCGGGGTGCGCCGCGGGTTCGACCTTGAAGCCGCCGCTGCCGCCTTCCGGGCGGCCGGGCGCGACTACGTCCACGTGCTCGCCTCCGCCTCCTCCCACCCCGGGTTGGGCGACGAGCTGGCCGGCCTCGGGTTCCGGCACGCCGAGAACCAGGCCTACCGGCGCACCACCGGCACCGGCGCGGGCTCGCCCGGCCTGCTGGCGATCGGGCAGGACGGGTTCGACGCGTTCCTGGACACCTGGAAGGCGGCCTGGGGCGGCCGGCACGGGACCGACGGCCGGGAGGAGGCGTACCGGCAGCGCTTCCGGGACCCGCGCAGCCGCCCTTACCGGACGGCCGACGGCGGCGGGATCTTCCTGCTGTTCGACGCCGGCACCACCACCCAGCTGTGCCACCTCGCGGTGGCCGGCGCGGCCCAGGGTCGCGGCGTCGGCCGCCGCATGCTGCAGCTGGCCGCCGGCCTGGTGCCTGCGGGCCGGCCGCTGTGGCTGTTCACCCAATCCGGTGGCGCCGGCGACCGGACCGCGGCGGCGGCGGGCTGGACGCTGGACCACACCGCTGCCGACTGGATCCTCGACCTGCCGATGGACCCGTGAGCCCGACCAGCGCGAAAGGACTGCCGTGCGGCTTGGACGACTGGACCACGTCGGGATCGCGGTCGCCAACCTGGCCGCAGGCCGCGCCTTCTACGAGCGGGTGCTCGGCCTCCAGGTGGTCCACGAGGAGGTGATCGAGGACCAGGGCGTCCACGAGCTGCTGTTCCGCACCGGCGACAGCTTCGTGCAGCTGGTCGCGCCGCTCGGCCCCGACACCCCGGTGGGCCGCTTCCTGGCGAGGCGGGGCGAGGGCATCCACCACGTCGGCTACCTCGTGCCCGACGTCGCCGCCGCCGTCCGGGAGCTGCGCGCCGAGGGGCTCGAGGTGCTCGACCCTGCCCCCCGGATCGGCTCCGGCGGGACCACGATCGCCTTCGTCCACCCCAAGTCCGTCCATGGCGTGCTGGTCGAGCTGGTCCAGGAGAGCAGCGGCCAACGCGGGTAGCGCTATCAGGCAGGTTCGACCCGCGCCCAGAACTCGTTGAGCTCGATGCTGTCGAAGAAGGCGACCGCCTCGACGATGACGCCTTTGACAGACACACCAATGCTTGGGCCCTGTGACGCGGTTCGTAGCGTTCTCGGGACGGTCATGGCCGATGCTCCTCACCAGAGCGCGAGGACCGGATGGAGCAATCCATGGACGCATGATGGGAGAGCACTCGGGCGCTGGTGCCGCGAAGGGGCCGAGGCGCGACCGCATCGGTCCGCGATGGGCGTTCTGGCTCGCCTGGGGCCTGTGGCTGCTGGTCGTCCTGGACGAGGTACTCGTGATCGCGTTCCTGCTGGCCGACGACGCGCTGTCGACCCGTGAATGGATAGCGGGTCTTACAACCTGGGTTCCCTTCCTGGCCTTCGCGACCGTTGGAGCAGTGATCATCACCCGTCGGGCCGGCAACCGCATCGGCTGGCTGTGCTGGGCCATCGGCTTCACCTTCATCTTCAGCTTGCTGGGCAGCAGGGAGGTGTGGGCGGTCCTTGCCGCCGGTCAGGGCCGGTCATCTGCGTGGGCGCTGCTGCCCCTGCTTGGGAACATCGCCTGGCTGGGGGCGCTGCTCGGGTTGTTGCCCTTCCTGGTGCTGCTGTTTCCGACTGGTCGGCTGCTGTCGCGGCGGTGGCGGCCGGTCGCTTGGGCCTTGGGGCTGGTGGTCGGCTGCTACCTGACCGCGCTCCTGCTCACCCCCGGCCCGATCGATCCCGGGCTTGCCGGAAACCCCCAAAACCCCCTTGGGGTGGAGTCGGCCGAGGGCCTCCTGCAGCTCGTCCAGACCCTCACCGGCGTCGTCGCCGCTCCGGTCCTGATCTTGGCCGTGCAGGCCTCGGTGGTGG
Source organism: Actinomycetota bacterium (assembly GCA_036004165.1). GTDB lineage: Bacteria > Actinomycetota > CALGFH01 > CALGFH01 > CALGFH01 > CALGFH01. The sequence continues at coordinate 2,503 of DASYRU010000051.1, read as the reverse complement.
TGCGGTTTCGTCGCGCCCGGGGCGAGGAACGTCAGCAGCTCAAGTGGTTCACCTTCATCGTCGCCGCCGAGCTGGTCCTGATCCCTGGCCTCGGTGGGGTCGCCGAGCAGGTGGCCCCGGTGCTGGGGGAGCTGGTGGTCTTCCCGGTGACCGTCTCGCTGATCCCGGTCGCCATCGGCGTGGCTGTGCTGAAGTACCGGCTGTACGACATCGACCGGGTCATCAACCGCACCCTGGTCTACGGCCTGCTCACCGTGGTGCTTGGAGCGATCTACACCGCCGGGGTGTTCGGCCTGGGCCAGCTCCTCAACCCTGTCACCGGGGACTCGGCGCTGGCCGTGGCCGCCGCCACCCTGACCGTGGCCGCGCTGTTCCAGCCGGTCCGCCGCCGCGCCCAAGCGGTCGTGGATCGTCGCTTCAACCGCCGCCGCTACGACGCGGCCAAGACCATCGAGGCGTTCAGCACCCGCCTGCGCGACCAGATCGACCTCGACACCCTCACCACCGAGCTCCTCGCGATCGTTGACCAGACCATGGAGCCGACCCGGGTCTCGCTTTGGCTTCGACCCTCCGCACCCGGTTCATCAGGCATCCCGCAGTGAGGCACGGCCAACGAGATACCAAGAGAAGACCGATCGCCTGCTTCCGGTGATCCGTCCCCGCCGCCACCCGACCATGAACGAACTTGCACGCCCGATTCCTGTTCCCGTCGCTGGTCGCGTGCGCGCCTGCGCGGGGCCTGATGGCGGCGACGCCACCTGGACCAAGCCAGCACCGAGCCAGGCTCGACCGGTGTCGTCCAGACCAGCACGACCAGCAGCCGACTGACCTCGGGAACCGTCAGCGGGCGTTGCCGAGCCTGGGTGAAGAATTTCACCGAAAATAGTTGTCCATAATTTGATGCCAGGTGCTTGGAATTGGGCGGTTGGTTAGGTAGGTTGCACCCATGGAATCGAACGTGTATTCGGCCGAGGAGGCGCCGGCGGCGGTGGCGCCGGTCGGGCTGGAGCGGCTGGAAGCCGCCATCCAGGACCTGGCCGGCCACGACCTGGACCGCCTGCCTGAGGGGGTCGCGGCCGCGCGGGTGCTGGCCCTGCGGCGAATGGTGGACCGGCTGGAAGGCCACTGGCTCCACGAACTGGCCGCCGTCGATGGCCGCGGCGCCGCCGGCGCCGAATATGGCGGGCTGGTGTTGTGCACCGCCAGCTGGCTACGCCGCCAGCTACGGCTGAGCAAGGCCGCCGCCCGCCAGGCCATCCAGACCGCCCGGGCCCTGTACCGCGGGCCGCTCACGGGCACCGCCCAGGCCCTCGCAAACGGAGAGGTATCGGCCGCCCACGCGGCGGTGCTGGCCGCCGGCACCGCTGACCTGCCCGCAGCCACCACCGTGCAGGCCGAGCCGGTGCTGCTGGAGGCCGCCGGCCGGTTGGACCCGCTCCGGCTGCGGCGGCTGGTCGGCCACCTGCGGTATGTCGCCGACCCCGACGCCGCCGACGCCCAGGCCCAACGCCGATACGACCGGCGTGGGGTGTGGCTGGCGCCCACCTGGGAAGGCATGCTCGCGGTTGAGGGGCTGCTGGATCCGGAGGCCGGCCAGACCCTGCTGGCCGCGCTGGAACCCCTGGCCCGCCCCACCGGCGCCGAGGATGAACGCAGCGGGGAGCAGCGCAACGCCGACGCGCTCGCCGAGCTGGCCCGCCGCAGCCTCCAGGCCGGCAGCCTGCCCCAATCGGGCGGGGTGCGGCCGCAGCTGCTGGTCACGGTGGACCTGGCCAGCCTGCTCGGCCACCCAGGCAGCCCGGGTGGGGAGCTCGGCTGGGTCGGGTCGCTGCCCGCCCAGGCGGCCCAGCGCCTGGCCTGCGACGGGGCGCTGACCCGGGTGCTGGTCACCCGCCAGCCCCACACCGGCTGGGACGCCGCCAGCGGCGACCCCACCAGGGACGACAACGGCAACGGGGCTGGTGGGCTGGCCGGCAGGCTGCGGGCGGCGATCCGGCTGCTGCCCCCAGCCCTTGGCGGGGCGCCGACCCAGCCGTTGGAGGTCGGCCGCACCACCCGCACCGTCGCACCCGCCCAACGCAACGCCCTGGTGGTCCGCGACGGCGGCTGCGCCTTCCCCGGCTGCGACCGACCCCAGGGCTGGTGCGAGGCCCACCACCTGCGCCACTGGGCGCACGGCGGGCCGACCGACCTGGCCAACCTGGTGTTGTTGTGCTGGGCGCATCATCGGGCGGTCCACGAGGGCGGCTGGCAGCTCCAACGCGACCCCGACGGGCGGCTGCGGGCCACCCCACCACGCCACCGACGACGGTAGCCCACCGCCGCCTGAGCGGCCCCCTACGTCGCCTCCGGGTCGACCGGGGGCGGGCCGGCGGCGGCGTTCTTGGCGTTCTTCTCGTCTGCCTTGCCGGCCCCGTCCAGCTCACCGTCGAGGGCGGCCCGCAGCTCGGCCCGTTCCCGCTCCAGTTCAGCCATCTGCCCCTCGACGTCCATCAGCTCGCGC
>DASYRU010000050.1:0-9860 GCA_036004165.1 Actinomycetota bacterium | reverse complement strand
TCTGCAGGCCGAGCCGCACGTTCTGCTCCACCAGCAGGATCGTCCTGCCCTGCTCCCGCATCTGCCCGACCAGGTCGTAGACCTGCCGGAGGGTTCTCGGCTCCAGGCCGAGGGAGGGCTCGTCCAGCAGCACCAGCAGCGGGTCGAGCATCAGGCAGCGGGCGAACTCGATCAGGCGGCGCTGGCCGCCCGACAGGTTGCCTGCCTTGTCGGCGGCGCGTTCGGCGACCAGCGGCAGCAGCGTCTCCACCTGCTGGTAGCGGCGCCGTACCAGCGCCCGGTCGCGCCGCAGGATGTAGCCGCCCATCAGGACGTTCTCCCGCACGGTCAGGTTGGGGAACAGGCCGCGCTGCTGGGGTACCTGGACGACCCCGCGGGCCAGGACCGCCGCCGGGTCAAGGCCGGAGAGCACCGTGCCATCGAGGGCGACGGTCCCCTCGCGCGGGCGGATCAGCCCGCTGACCGCCTTCAGCAGGGTGGACTTGCCGGCCCCGTTGGGACCGATGACGCAGGTGATCGACTGCCGCTCCACCGACAGGTCGACCCCGAGCAGCACCCGCGCGCCGCCGTAGCCGGCCACCAGGCCGCGCAGCTCCAGCAGCGGCGCCATCACACCTCCACCGGTCGTTCGGCCTTGCCCCAGCCCTCGCCGAGGTAGGCGTCCAGCACCTTGCGGTCTTGTTGGATGGCCGACGGGGAACCTTCGGCGATCACCCGGCCCCTGGCAAGCACCAGGATGGGGTCGCAGAGGTCCAGGACCATCGGCATGTTGTGCTCGACCACCACGAAGGTCAGGCCCTGCCGGCTGAGCCGGCGGATCAGCTCGGCGAGGTGCTCGAGCATCCCCGGGTTGACGCCGCCCGCCGGCTCGTCCAACAGCACCAGCCGTGGCTCGAGCATCAGCACCTGGGCGAGCTCCACCAGCTTCTGCTGCCCGAAGGAGAGCTGCCCGGCGGGCTGGGAGGCCAGCGGCAGCATGCCGACGAAGTCCAGCAGCTCCCTCGCCCGCTCGGCCTCCCGCCCGCCGACCGCGTCGGCGGCCAGGTTCGGCCAGGAGAAGCCGCGCAGCGGCGCGACCACGTTCTCCAGCACCGTCATCCGCGGGAACAGGCGGGTGAGCTGGAAGGTGCGTCCGAGGCCGAGGTGGGCGCGCTGCCACGGCGGCAGCCGGTCGATGCGCCGCCCGTCGAAGCGGATCGACCCGCCGTCGCCGCGGAGCATCCCGGTGACCAGGTTGAAGGTGGTGGTCTTGCCGGACCCGTTCGGCCCGATCAGCCCCGTGCGGCTGCCCTGCCGGACGGCGAACGAGCAGCCCTCCACCGCGGTCACGCCCCCGAACCGCTTGGTCACGCCGTCCACCTGCAGCAGCACGGGCCCCGGCTCGGGCGGCGCCGGCGCCGCCCGCTCGGCGACCGTCACGGCCCTGCGCTGCTCCCACGGGACCGGCCGCTGCCGCCGCTGCGACCACCACCGCTGCACGGTGGGGATCAGGCCGTGCGGGAGGAACAGCACCACCGCGCCGAGCACCAGCCCGAAGGCGAACAGGTGCAGGCCCTCCGCCGAGGCGAGGTTGTTGGTGAGCTCGCTCGCCGGCACCACCACGAACGCGCCGAGCACCGGACCCCAGATGGTCCCGCGCCCGCCGATCAGCGCGGCCAGCACCAGCTGGACGCTGACCAGGATGTCGAACATGCCGCGCGGGTCGATGAAGCTGAGGAAGTAGGCGTAGACGCCGCCGGCGACGCCGATGAGGACGGCGCTGGCGACGAAGCTCAGCACCTTGTAGGCGGGGGTCCGCACGCCGATCGCGGCGGCCTTGTCCTCGTCCTCGCGGATGGCGATCAGGCCCATGCCGAACCTGGTCCGCCGGATCCACCACGACAGCAGCACCGACAGCGCCCCGAGGACGAGCATCGCGTAGTAGAAGGGGAGGTTTTGAAGATCTCGGTCCCATGCCGGCAGCGGCAGGGTGAGGCCGTTGGAGCCGCCGGTGAGGCCCTCCAGGTTGAGCGCCAGCGCCTGGAACAGGAACAGCAGGGCGATGGTGATGATCACGAAGGCGTGCTCCCTGGTGCGCATCACCGTGGCGCCGAGCACGGCGGCGACCACCGCGGCGGCCACGCCGCCGAGCGGCGCCAGCAGGAACGGCGACAGGTGCAGCCGCAGCGACAGCAGCGCCACCGTGTAGGCGCCGATGCCGAGGAAGGCGCTCTGGCCGAGTGAGACGTAGCCGGTGAAGCCGGCCATGATGTTCCAGCCGCCCGCCATGATCGCCAGCAGGAACACCAGGATCAGCACCGACTGCCCGTACACGTCGTCCAGGCGGACGACCGGGTAGGCGGCCAGCACCAGGCCGAGCAGGCCGATCCCCGCCCGGCGCAGCCCGGTCGGGCTCGCAAGCGCCTTCATGCGGCCACGTCCCTGCGCAGCCGCGAGCCCATCAGCCCCTGCGGCCGGACCAGCAGGACGGCCAGGATCACCAGGTAGAACATCACCGTCGCCCAGCGGGTGGAGATGTAGGTGGCGGTGAGGGTCTCGGCGACGCCGAGGATCAGCGCCCCGACGACCGCCCCTGGCAGGCTCCCCATCCCGCCGAGCACGACGATGCCGAGCAGCCGCGAGATCCACAGGTAGTGCGAGGCCGGGAAGATCGTGTACAGCACCGACAGGATCGAGCCGCCGGCGCCCGTGGTGGCCACCCCGACGGCGAACGTCAAGGCGGCCACGCTGCGGAAGTTCACCCCGACCAGCTGGCTGCCCTGCGGGTTCTCGGAGGCCGCCCGGATCGCCCGGCCGGCCCAGGTGCGGGTGAGCAGCAGGTACAGCCCGCCGAGCACGACCAGCGCGGCAAGGCAGCCGAACACCTGCGCCTTCGGCAGGAAGAAGGGGCCGAGGTGGAAGGACTGGCTGAAGTAGCTCGGGGTCACGGAGCGGAACACGTTCTTCCAGGTCAGCCCCATCGCCCCTTCGATGGTGATGGCCAGCGCGAACATCAGCAGCACGGTCATCGACACCGGCGCGTCCCGGATCCGGGCGACGAACAGCCGGTAGATCGCCCAGCCGACCGCGAACATGAACGGCGTGGTCAGCGCCGCGGCCGCGATCGGGTCCAGCCCGAAGCGCCGCCACAGCTCGAAGGTGAGCAGCGCCGACAGCACCAGCAGGGCGCCCTGGGCGACGTTGATGATGTTCATCACCCCGAACACCAGGGTCAGGCCGGCGGCCAGCAGCGCGTAGACCCCGCCGGTCAGCAGACCAAGGAGGATGGTCTGGACGGCGTGGGTCACGGCCGGTCCGCCTCCTCGGCTAGCTCGACTTCCAGTCCGGCTTGGGGTTGACCACGCTGTCGGTGGTGGCCACGTTCTGCGGCAGGACGATCTCGGACTGGCCGTTCTGCCACTGGGCCAGCAGGAAGTCGGACTGCGGCGCGCCGGTGGCGTCCCAGCGCAGCGGACCGAGGATGGTGTCGACCTGGTTGGCGTGCAGCCAGTCGGCGAGCTTGCCCTGGTCGATCTCCCCCACCGCCGCCACGGCGGCCTGCAGGACCTGCGCGGCCGCGAACGCGTCGGCCGCGTCCTCCTCCGGGATCCGGTTGAACTTCTGCTGGTAGCGCTGCACGAACTCCTTGTTGAGCGGGTAGGTGGCCTCCGGGCTCCAGCTCACCGTGTAGAAGACGCCTTCGGTGTTGGCCTCGCCGATCCCTTCGGCGTACTGGTCGGAGTTGGAGGGCGCGGAGGTCTGGAACAGCATCTTGGGGCTGAAGCCGACCTTGAGGAGGGAGCGGACCAGCCCGACGCCGTCCTCGAAGACCGCTCCCTGGGCCAGCAGGTCGGGGTTGCGTGCCTTGACGGCGTTGGCGATGGTGTCGAAGTTGGTGGTCTCCGGCGGGTACACGGTGCTGTAGACGGTGCGCACGCCGGCCTGCTCGAGCGCCTTCTGCATGGTGTCGATCACCGGGCGGGCGAAGGGGTCGTCCTGGGTCGGGTAGGCGGCGGTCTTCGGCCGCTGGTCGGCCGGCAGGCTGTTGATCCAGTCGACGAACACGTCGGCCTGGTGGGGCGCGGTGGCCTGCTGGGCGAAGAACAGGTAGTGGAACTTGCGCTCGAACATGGCGGGCGCGCCGCCGGCCGGTTCGACGTAGACCATCCGGTTGCGCTCGGCGACCGCCGAGGCGGGCAGGTTGAGCAGCGAGGAGAAGGTGCCGAGCAGCAGGTCGACCTTGTCGCGGGTGATCAGCCGGTTGTAGTCGGCCACCACGGTGTTCTGGTCGCTGGCGTCGTCCAGGATGGTGAGCTGCACCTGCCGGCCGAGCAGGCCGCCCTGCTGGTTGACCATGTCCCGCCAGATCTCGTAGCCGTTCTTGGCCGCGCCGCCCGGCTGGGAGAAGTCGCCGGTCAGGGGCAGGGACGCCCCGATGACGATCGGCTCCTTGCTTTGCGCGCCGCCCTGGTCGTCGTCGCCCCCGCACCCCGCCACGACCAGGACCATGGCGGTCAGCGCCGCCGCTACCTTCCATCGACCCCGAGCCATCGCTCCTCCTTCGGGCGAGCTCCACCGGTCTGCTCGGTCACTCCTCCAGCCCGGACATGCGCGCGAGCACGGTGAAGACGGTCGCGTAGTCCCGCTCCTGCAGGCCCATGGCCCTTGCCGTGGTCAGCAGCTGGTTGCTGAGGGCGGTGGTGGGGAGCGGGACGTCGAGCTCCGTGCCGGCCTCGAGGGCCAGCAGCAGGTCTTTCTGCATCATGTCGACGTTGAACCAGGCCTCCTGCGGCGGCTTCAGCACGAACGGGCCGCGGTAGCGCAGCATCGGGGAGGCGATCACGCTGTGCAGCAGCACCTCCACGGCGGTCTCGCGGGGGATGCCAGCCTTGGCGGCCAGCAGCACGCCCTCGCTGAAGGCGACCAGCTGCACGGCCAGGCTGAGGTTGGTGGCGATCTTCATCAGCACCGCGCGGCCGTTGGGGCCGACGTGGGTGACGGTGGGCCCGATGTCGCGCAGGACCGGCAGCACCCGGTCGACCACCTGACGGTCGCCGCCGACCATGATCGACAGCCTGCCCTCCTCGAGGGTGACCACGCTGCCCGAGACGGGCGCGTCGAGCATGGCGGCGCCCCGCTCGGCGACCCTGCCGGCCAGCTCCTGGCTGGCCGCCGGGCTGACGGTGCTCATGTCCACGAAGACCTTGCCTGGCCCCAGCCCGGCGAGCACGCCGTCGGGGCCCTCGGTGACCGCCCGCAGCGCCGCGGTGCCGGTGACCATGCTGAAGGTGACCTCCGACGCCTCGACCGCCGCGCGTGGGGACTCCGCCCAGCGCATGCCCTCGGCCAGCAGCCACTCGGCCTTGACGCGGGTGCGGTTGTGGCCGGTCACGGTGTGGCCGGCGCCCAGCAGGCGCCCGGCGATCCGCCCGCCCATCACGCCGAGCCCCACGAACCCGACGCGCGGCATCAGCGTCCCTCGCCCGCCTGCGCCTGGGCGCGTCCGCCGGCGCGCAACAGGGCCTCCTCGACGTCCTCCTCCACCCGCAGCAGGTGCTGGCGCATCCGCTGGCGCGCCTGCTCCTGCCGGCCGGCCGCGACCGCGTCGAGGATGCCGCGGTGCTGGCCGATGGACCGCTCGGGGCTGCCGGGGATGTGGTAGATGGACAGCAGCGCCCGGTGGAGCACCTCCCGGATGGCCTGCATCATGTGGGTCGCCACGCGGTTGCGGGTAGCGGCGGCGATGGTCATGTGGAAGTGGACGTCGCCGCCGACGTAGCGGTCGGCCGAGGCGAGACCCTGCTCCATGTCCAGCAGGGCGCCCCGCATCGCCGCCAGGTCCTGCTCGGTGCGCCGCAGCGCGGCCAGCCCGGCGGATTCCACCTCCAGGATCCGCCGGATCTCGAACAGCTCGCCGAGGTCGCCGTCGTGCATCTGCAGCAGCAGCGCCAGCGACTGGTTCAGGGGGTTGGCGTACTCGGCGACCACCAGCCGGCCACCGCCCGGCGAGGCGATCAGCCCCTTGGACTCCAGCATCCGCAGCGCCTCGCGGACCGAGGAGCGCCCGACCCGGTAGGTCTCCGCCAGGTACCGCTCCCGTGGCAGCTGGTCGCCCGGGTTCAGGCGGCGGTCGCTGATCTCCTGGACCAGCCGCTCGGCGACCAGCTCGTAGACCTTCTTGCGTTCGATCGGCTCGAACATGGCACCTCGGCGCGGTGCGGCGGTTTGGTCAGACCAACAGACCGTCTCATCGGCCGGCAAACCGTATCATCGACGCCGCCACCAGGCGAGGTGGTAGGTTGCTTGTGCAACCATGTCGCCGCGACCAGGAGGAGCAGGGATGGCGACCAGGCTGTGGCACGTCCCGGTGCTGGTGCTCGGCGCGGTCACCGGCCGGCGGCGCCGCCGGCGCTGATCCGGGGGCGGTCAGCGGCGGCCGGTGGCGCCGCGGACCACCACCAGCCGGGAGGCCCGGAAGATCCGGCGCCGACCGCTGCGCAGGTTGGTCACGTCGAAGGCCGGGTCGTCTGGGCCGGAGTTGGCCACCTCGCCGAGCACCCGCCAGGGGCCCATCTCCCCCTGGCCCGGCTTGCGGACCTGCACCTCGCTCCCCTTCTCGATCGCCCGGGTGTCGACCTCCACGCCAGCCTCCTTCGCACCGCAGCATCGAACTCGTGTTCGATTGTACTCCGGTGCGCCAAGGGGTTGCGACCCTCCCGGCAGCCGTTGCGCGGCCGGGCGCCCGGCTCTAAGGTCGGCGCATGACCGCCGCGCCGACGCCAGAGACACCCTTCGACCTCAACCTCTACCTGCGGCTTCCGCGGGTCGGCGGCCTTGCCCTTTCGCCGGACGGCGGCCACCTGGTGACCTCGGTGTCGCTGCCGGGGCCCGACGGCAAGAAGTTCGTCAGCGCGCTGTGGGAGCTGGACCCCGCCGGCGGCGCCGGACCGCGCCGGCTCACCCGCTCCGCCCCCGGCGAGAGCAACGCCGCCTTCCTTCCCGACGGGTCGCTGCTGTTCACCTCCACCCGAACCGACCCGGAGGCGCCGGCAGGCGGCAAGGACGACGAGGAGGTGGCCGGTATCTGGCTGCTGCCGGCCGGCGGCGGCGAGGCCCGGCTGGTCGCCACGACCCCCGCCGGCGTCGAGCTGCTGCGGCTGGCTCGCGACGCCGGCACGGTGGTCTACCGCACCGGCGTCTTCCCCGGCGCCGACGACCTGGATGCCGACCAGCGGCGCCACCAGGCGCGCAAGGACGCCGGCGTCAACGCGCAGCTGTTCGAGTCCTACCCGATCCGCCTCTGGGACCACTACCTGGGCCCGCGCGAGCCGCGGCTGCTGGCCGCCCCCGCCCCGGCGGCCGACACCGGGCGCCTGGAGCCTGGCCGCGTCCTGACGCCGTCGCCGGGCCGGGCGCTCGACGAGGTCGACGTCGCCGTCACCCCCGACGGCGCCACCGTCCTGACCGGCTGGGAGGCCGACGACCCGCGCAACCCCTTCACCCGGCTGGTCGCGATCGACGTCGCCAGCGGCCAGCAGCGGGTGCTGCTGGACGACCCTGGCTCGTCGGCCGGGAGGGTGGCCTGCTCGGCGGACGGGCGCCTGGCGGTGTGCGAGCGGTTCTGGCACGGCGACCCGGAGCAGGCCCCTGACGTCACCCTCTGGCTGCTCGACCTGCAAGGGGGCCAGGGCCGCGACCTGCTTCCCGGCTTCGGCCTCTGGCCGCTGGAGCCGGTCTGGGCGGCCGGCGGCGAGGCGGTCTTCTTCGTCGCCGACCAGGACGGACGCACCCCGGTGTTCCGGGTGGAGGTCGGCGGCGACCAGCACGGGCAGGTGACCCGCCTCTGCGCCGACGGCACCTTCTCCGACCTCTGCCCGGCACCCGACGGGCGCCGCCTGTACGCGCTGCGGTCGACCCTTGCGGCACCTGCGGGCGCCGTCGCCCTCGATGCGCGGGCCGCCGACCAGCGGCCGGTGCCGCTGGCCACGCCTGGCCTGCCGCTGGAGGTGCCGGGATCACTCGCCGAGGTCGAGACCCGCGCCGGCGACGGCACCCCGCTGCGGGCCTGGCTGGTGCTGCCAGCTGGGGCCGCGCCGGACCGGCCGGCGCCGCTGGTGGTGTTCATCCACGGCGGCCCGCTGGCGTCCTGGTCGGGCTGGAGTTGGCGCTGGAACCCGCAGCTGCTGGCCGCCCGCGGCTACGCCGTGCTGCTGCCGGACCCCGGCATGTCCACCGGCTACGGGCAGGCGTTCGTCGCGCGCGGCCGGGGCCGCTGGGGCGGCGCGCCGTTCCAGGACCTGCTGGCGCTGGTGGACGCGGCGGTGGTCCGGCCGGAGATCGACGAGGGCCGCACCGCCGCCATGGGCGGGTCGTTCGGCGGCTACATGGCCAACTGGGCGGCGGGCCAGACCGACCGCTTCCGCTGCATCGTCACCCACGCCAGCATCTGGTCGCTGGAGCAGTTCCACGGCACCACCGACCACGCGGCCTGGTGGGAGCGGGAGTTCGGCGCGCCGGAGGAGGACCCGGACCGCTACCGGGAGCACTCTCCCGACCGCAACGCGGCGCGCATCCGCACGCCCATGCTGGTGATCCACGGCGAGCGTGACCACCGGGTGCCGATCGGCGAGGCGCTGCGGTTGTGGACCGACCTGACCCGCTTCGGGGTCGACGCCAAGTTCCTCTACTTCCCCGACGAGAACCACTGGATCCTGACCCCGCCGCACGCCCGCGTCTGGTACGAGACCGTGTTCGCCTTCCTCGACCAGCACGTGCTCGGCAAGGACTGGGTGCGGCCAGAGCTGCTGTAGCCACCCGAGGAGGGCACGTGCTGCTCGACACCTCCACCCCAGCGGGGGCCAGCGCCGCCTGGAGCCCGGGCAGGCTGGCGCGCGGCCACTCCACCGCGATCAGGGTCCGCCCCAGCCGCGTCCGCACCGGGTGATCGGGCGATGGCCCTGGATCCCGAGATCGAGGCGCTGCTGGCGCGGATGGCCGCCGGCGGCACGCCGCCGCTGCAGGAGCAGTCGGTGGCGGAGGCGCGCCGGGTGCACGCCGCCGGCGCCGCCACCCTGAACGGGACGCCCGCGCCGGTCGCCGCGGCGGGGGACCGCGCCGTCCCCGGGCCGGCCGGCGACCTGCGGGTGCGGGTCTACACCCCCCACGGCCAGCCGCCCTTCCCGATCGTCGTCTGGTTCCACGGCGGCGGCTGGGTGACCGGGACGCTCGACAGCTTCGACGCGGTCGGGCGGGCGATGGCCGCGGCGGTGCCGGCGGTCCTGGTGATGGTCGACTACCGGCTGGCCCCCGAGCACCGCTTCCCGGCGGCGGTGGAGGACTGCTACGCGGCCACCGCGTGGGCGTCGCGCAACGCCGCCGAGCTCGGCGGCGCCCAGCACAACCTGGCGGTGGCCGGCGACAGCGCCGGCGGCAACCTGGCCGCGGTGGTCGCCCTCGGCGCCCGCGACCGGGGCGGCCCGCCGGTCGCCTTCCAGCTGCTGGTCTGCCCGATCACCGACGCGGCCATGGACACCGGCTCCTACCGCGAGAACGGCGACGGCTACTACCTGACCGCCGCCGGCATGCGCTGGTACTGGAGCCACTACCTCGGCGGCGCCGACGGCGGCCGGCCGGACGCCTCGCCGCTGCGGGCGGCGTTCTTCGGCGGGCTGCCGCCGGCGCTGGTGATCACCGCCGAGTACGACCCGCTGCGCGACGAGGGCGAGGCGTACGCGGCCCGGCTGCAGGCGGCGGGCGTGCCGGCCGCCGTCAGCCGCTACCAGGGGATGGTGCACGGCTTCTTCCGCTGGCGTGCCGTCACCGGCGCCGCCGAGGACGCCCTCCAGGAGGGCGCCGCGGCCATCCGCGACGCCCTCGCCCCC
>DASYRU010000049.1:0-1782 GCA_036004165.1 Actinomycetota bacterium | reverse complement strand
CGGCCCGGCTGCACCAGGCCGACCTCGTAGGCGAGGATCACCGCCTGGATGCGGTCGCGCAGGCCGAGCTTGGCCAGCACGTTGCCCACGTGGGTCTTGATGGTGTGCTCGCTGACGTACAGGGTGGTCGCCATCTCGGCGTTGGACATGCCCCTCGCCAGCAGCTCCAGCGTCTCCCGCTCGCGGGCGGTGAGCGCCTGCAGCGCGGCCGGGTCGGGCCCCACCCCGGTGGGCCGGCGGGCGAACTCCTCGATCAGCGGGTGACCTGCGGGGCCAGCAGCGCGTCGCCCCTTGCCACCACCCGCACCGCGGCCACCAGGTCCTCGCGCGGCAGGTCCTTCAGCAGAAAGCCGCTCGCCCCGGCCCGCAGCGCCTCGAAGACGTACTCGTCCAGGTCGAAGGTGGTGAGCATCAGCACCCGGACCGGGTCGGCCACGCCGGGGCCGGCCAGCCGGCGGGTCGCCTCCAGCCCGTCCAGCCGCGGCATGCGGATGTCCATCAGCACCACGTCGGGTCGTAGCCGGCCGGCGGCGGCGACCGCGTCCAGCCCGTCGGCCGCCTCGCCCACCACCTCGATGTCCGGCTGCGCCTCCAGGATCATGCGGAACCCGGCCCGCACCAGCCCCTGGTCGTCGACCACCAGCACCCGGATCCGTTCCGTCCCGTTGATCTGGGCACCCCCCTCGGGTTCCCCGGCCCCAATGGGCGGTACTGGACCGGACCGCCTACCGGCTGGGCCGTCGTGGGGTTCCCCGGCCCCAGTGGGCGGTACTGGACCGGGCCGCCTACCGGCTGGGCCGTCGTGGGGTTCCCCGAACCCCTCCGTCTCGCTCATCCGCCGGTGCCGATCGGCAGGCGGGCGGCGACCCGGAAGCCGCCCGCAGGCAGCGGGCCGGCGTGCAGCTCGCCGCCGAACAGGTTGACCCGTTCGCGCATGCCGAGCAGGCCCTGCCCGGCGCCGTTGCCGCCGGCGGGGCCGCCGCGGCCGTCGTCGCTGACCTGCAGCTCCAGGTCGCGTTCGCCGTAGCGGACCACCACGAGGGCGCGGCCGGGGCCGGCGTGCTTGACCGCGTTGGTCAGCGCCTCCTGCACGATCCGGTAGGCCGACAGGTCCACCCCTGCCGGCAACGGCCGCGGCTCGCCCTCGACGGTCAGCTCGACCGGCAGCCCGGCCCGCCGGACCTGCTCGACCAGGATCGGGACCTGGGCGAGGCCGGGCTGGGGCGCGAGGCTCGGCGTGGCCCGCCCGTCGCCGCGCAGCACCGCCAGCAGCCGCCGCATCTCCACCAGCGCCTGCCGTCCGGTGGCAGCGATCGCGTCGAAGGCGCCAGCCGCCTTCGCCGGGTCGCGTTCGACCACCACCGGTCCGGCCTCGGCCTGCACCACCATCATGCTCACGTGGTGGGCGACGACGTCGTGGAGCTCCCGAGCGATCCTGGTTCGTTCCTCGGCGACCGCCCGCTGGGCCTGGACGGCCCGCTCGCGCTCCAGGCGGGCCGCCCGGTCCTCCAGCTCGGCGGTGTAGGCCCGGTGGGTGCGGGCGCTGTCGCCGAGGATCCAGGCGCTCGCCAGGGCGAGCGAGCCGAAGGCGGCGTCCGACAGGTCGGCGTCGGTGGCGGGCGTCAGCACCACCACGCCGAGGATGACGGCGATCACGCCTCCCACGATCAGGGCGGTGCGCCGGCTGCACCAGGCGGCGGTGGTGTAGGCGGCCACCAGGCCGCCGATCGGCACCGACATCGTCAGGTCCGGGTAGGGCGCCACCCCGTAGGCGGCCGAGGC
>DASYRU010000048.1:0-2782 GCA_036004165.1 Actinomycetota bacterium | reverse complement strand
CGCGCCTGCTCGATCTCCTCCGACGAGTGGGCGACCAGGTTCCACCACATGAACAGGGGCTCGCCGAACGGCTCGCCGCCGAGCAGGAGCAGGCGCGCCGGCCCGCCGGTGCGCACCTCCAGGCTGCGCCGGCCCGCCCCGAGGTACAGCAGGTTGCCCGGCCGCAGCGGGACGCCGTCGACCAGCGCGGCACCGGCCAGCGCCACTGCGCCGTACTCGAAGCCGCGCCGCAGCGGCAGGCGTTCCTCGGCGGCCGCGGAGCTGTCCAGGTCGGCGCCCACCAGCTCGGAGTACGACCGCGCCGGCGATCGAGCGTCCAGCAGCTCGCCGAGCAGCACCGTGACCCGGATCCCACTCCGGGTCTCCAGCACCGGAAGCGCCGGCAGGTGGTCGAACGCGGGCTCGACGGCGTCCGAGCCGAGCGGCAGCGCGGTCCACAGCTGCACCCCGTGCAGCGTCCGCGGACGGCCGGCCGGCGACTCCTCGGAATGGGCGATGCCGCGGCCTGCGGTCATCAGGTTGAGCTGGCCTGGGCGGATCAGCTGGTGGTTGCCGAGGCTGTCACGGTGAAGCACCTCGCCCTCCAGCAGCCAGGTCACCGTCTGCAGGCCGATGTGGGGGTGTGGCGGCACCCGCATGCCCGGCCCGCCGCCGAGGTCGAGCGGCCCGAAATGGTCGACGAAGCACCACGCGCCGACGGTCGCCCGCTGCCGCTTGGGCAGCAGCCGGCGAACCGGGGTCCCCTCGCCGAGGTCCACCTCGCGGGCGGCCAGCAGCTCGCGGACCGGCTCCGGCGCCGCAGGCTCGCACTCCTGCGAGCGGGTGAGCGTCGGGGTTCGCTCCAGGTTGCTCATCGTTGCAGTCTACGGGTGCGGCAGTCGTGGGCGACATGGAGGCGGCATGATGGAGCAACGGACCCGGGTCGCGGTGGTGGGCACCGGAGCATGGTGGGGGTTGCAGCACGCTCGGGTGTTCGCCGCCCGGCCCGACGTCGAGCTGTGCGCGATCGTGGGCCGGACCCGGGAGCGCACCGAGGAGCGGGCCGGGCGCTTCGGCGCCAGGCCGTACCTGGACGTCGAGCAGATGCTGGCGCGCGAGCGGCCCGACCTGGTCGCGGTCTGCCTGCCGAACGAGGGCCACTTCGAGCCGACCCTGCTGGTCATCCGCGCCGGGTTCGCGCTGCTGGTGGAGAAGCCGCTGGTGTTCGCGCTCGACGAGGCCGACACGCTGCTGGCGGAGGCGGAGGCGCGCGGGCTGTTCTTCGCGATCAACTTCAACCACCGCTACGCCCGACCGGTGCAGCTGGCCGCCGAGGCGGTGCGCCGGGGCGACCTCGGCGACCCGGTCTTCGCGACCTGGCGGTTCGGCGGCGAGGCCGGCACCAGCTCCCATCCCCACGCCAACCTGATCGAGACCCAGTGCCACGGCCTCGACATGCTGGAGCACCTCTACGGCCCGATCGACTCGGTGATGGCGCAGATGAGCGACCGCAGCGGCAGGGGCTGGTCGACCATGGCGGTGGCGCTGCACTTCGCCAACGGGGCGGTCGGCAGCCTGGTCGGCACCTACGACTCCTCCTACGCCTACCCTGGCACGCACCTGCTGGAGCTGAACGGCTCCGCCGGTCGGGTGCTGGTGGAGGACACGGTGCGCCGCTACACCTTCAGCCGGGCGGGCAGCGAGACCAGCCAGGTGTGGCAGGCTGGCTACTTCAACGACGACGAGCGCGGCTTCCACGCCACCTTCGACCGTCACGTGGCCGCGCTGCTGCCCGCGCTGCGTGAGGGTCGGGAGCCGCCGGTGCCGGCGTCCGCCGGCCGGCGCGCGCTGGCGCTGGCCCACGCGATCATCCGCTCGTTCGAGACCGGCGGACGGGTGCCGACCGCCCCATGAAGGGAGGAGCGATGCGGGTCGAGCTGATCGGCGTGCCGAGCAACTCCGCCGGCACGCTCGACGGGGTCGCAAGGGCGCCGGCCGCCTTGCGCCGCGCCGGGCTGCCGGAGGTGCTCGCCGGGCACACCGAGGTGGTCGACGCGGGCGACCTGCGGCTGCCGACGCCCAGCCCGGAGCGGGCCCCGTCCGGTCTGATCGCCGAGCCCGCCCTGGTCGCCATGGTGGCGTCGGTGCGGGCGGCGACCCGGCGGGCGCTGGCGGCGGACCGCTTCCCGCTGCTCGTCGGCGGCGACTGCCCGCTGCTGCTCGGCGCGCTGGCCGCAGCCCGCGACGTCCACGGCGGCGTCGGCGTGCTGTTCGTGGACGGGCACGAGGACGCCTGGCCGCCGCGGAGCTCCACCACCGGGGAGGCGGCCGACTGCGAGCTGGGGCTGGCGCTCGGACGGGACGTCGAGGGCCTGGACCCCGGGCTGGCCGGCCTGCTGCCACTGGTCGCCCCTGAGGACCTGGCGCTGCTGGGCCCGCGTGACGCGGAGGAGCTGCGGCAGGCCGGGGTACCGTCGTTGGCGTCCGAGGTCGAGCTGCACCCGGCCGAGGAGCTGCTGGCCGGCGACCTCGCGCGGGTCACCCGCGGCGCGCTCGGCCGCCTGGAGCGGCGGAAGGGACGGGTGTGGCTTCACGTCGACCTGGACGTGCTCGCGACCGCCGCGCTCGGCGCGGTCGACTACCCGCAGCCCGGCGGGCTCGGCTGGGAGGAGCTGGAGGCGCTGGCCGCCGTCGCCCTCGGCTCGCCCCGGCTGGTCGGCCTCGACGTGACCATCTACAACCCCGACCTGGACCCGGACGGCGGCGGTGCCCGCCGCATCCTCGCCTGGCTCGCGACCGCCGT
>DASYRU010000047.1:0-3584 GCA_036004165.1 Actinomycetota bacterium | reverse complement strand
CGCGTTCGGCGAGACCGTCAGCGATGAGGAGCTCGCCGACCACGAGCGCGGCTTCGAGTGGGAGCGCAGCATCGCCGCCTTCGACGGCGACCGCATCGTCGCCACCGGCGGCGCCGACTCGATGGAGCTGACCCTGCCGGGGCTGACCACCATCCCGGTCGGCGGGCTCACCGCGATCTCGGTGCTGCCGACCCACCGCCGCCGCGGCATCCTGCGGGCCATGATCCTGCGCCACTTCGAGGACGTGGAGGCGCGCGGCGAGCCGGTCTCCGCCCTCGGCGCCTCCGAGTCGGCGATCTACGGGCGCTTCGGCTACGGCATGGCCACCAGCTCGGCCGAGTACGAGATCGACACCCGCCACGGCGCGTTCCTGCGCCCGCCGGCCGGCCCCGGCCGCCTGCGGCTGCTCGACCCCGAGGAGGCGGGCAAGCTCCTGCCCGCCTTCTACGACCGCTACCGCCGCGGCCAGCCGGGCGAATTGACCCGCAAGCCGGCCTGGTGGGAGCGCTACGTGCGCGACCCGGAATGGACCAGGCATGGCGCCAGCCGCCATTACGACGTCGTCTACGAGTCGGAGCCGGGCCGGGTCGACGGCTGGGTGGGCTACCGGATCGAGGACCGCTGGCCAGGGGGCCTGCCCGCCAACCTGGTCAGGGTCGGGGCGCTGTACGGGCTCACCCCGGAGGCGGACGCCGCCCTCTGGCGCTACTGCCTGGACCTCGACCTGGCCGCCACCGTGCGGCTGCACGACCGGCCGCTCGACGAGCCGATCCGCTGGCGCCTGGCCGACCCGAGGCGGCTGCGCACGACCCACGTCGGCGATCAGCTGTGGCTCCGCCTGCTCGACCTGCCGGCGGCGCTGGTAGCGCGGCGCTACGCCGCCGAGGGCAAGCTGGTGTTCCAGGTGACCGACGCGCTGCGGCCCGGGAACCAGGGCCGGTTCCGGCTCGAAGGCGGCCCGGACGGCGCCGACTGCCGACCGACCGGGGACCAGCCCGACCTCGCGCTCGATGTCGCCGATCTCGGCGCCGCCTACCTCGGCGGCGCGCGGCTGGCCACCATGGCAAGGGCCGGCCGGGTGGACGAGCTCGCCCCTGGCGCCCTGCTCCGTGCGGACGCGATGCTGGCCAGCGACCCAGGCCCCTTGAGCACCACCCACTTCTGAACCGACTTGCAACAGCTTGCAGCTGCATTGCTAGACTGCTGGCATGAGCTTGACGCCGCCGGGCACCGGCACCGAGACGGCCGTCGAGCTGCTGCGCGGGCAGGGCATGCGCATGACGCCGCAGCGGCTCGCGATCGTCGACGAGATCATGTCGACCTCCGGCTACGTCATCCCGATCGCGGTGATCGAGCGGGTGCAGGCCCGCATCCCCGGCGTCAGCCCTTCCACCGTCTACCGCACGCTGGAGCGCCTGGAGCAGGTCGGCGTGCTCGCCCACGTCCACCTCGAGTCGGGCGTCGGCTACCACCGGCTGGAGCAGGCCCCGCACGCCCACCTGACCTGCGCCCGCTGCGGCGCCGACCTGGAGCTGTCCCGCGCCTCCCTGCGGAGCCTGGAGCGGCTGGTCGAGCGGGACCACGGCTTCCACCCCGACTTCACCCACTACGCGATCTCCGGCCTGTGCGCCTCCTGCCGCCACGCCGAGACGTCCGATGCCAGCTGACTTCGACGCGGCGCTGCGCGCGCACCTGCGGGCGATCGCGGACCGGGACCTTGCGGCCTACGCGGCCACGGTCCACCAGGGCGCCGTCCTCGTCCTGCCAGGCGGGCAGGTCCATGCCGGGCGCGAGGCCGTGGTGGGCTTCCACGCCGAGATGTTCGCCGACCACAGCTGGGCGCAGCGCTTCGAGGAACTGGAGCGCCGGCAGGGGCAGGATCACGCGACCGTGCTGCTCAGGTCCACCTACACCGAGGCCGACGAGGCCGGCGGGCAGACCTTGGAGGCGCGCAACCTGGTCGGCCTCACCTTCGTCGTCGCCGCCGGCGACTGGCTGCTGGTCCACGACCAGAACACGCCGGAGCGTCCCGCGGGCTAGCAGCGGACCTGGCAGGGCGGCACCTCGCGGCCGGCGGTCGCCCTTGCCGCCCGCACCGCCCGCGCCGGCGACAGGTTGCCACCGGCCCGCCAGGAGTCCAGGTACCTCCAGGGGTAGACGACCCCGCGCCGGACCCACCAGATGCCCGGCCGGGTCGGCCAGGAGAGCCCGAAGTGAAGGTGGACGGGGGTGACCCTGGCCGAGCCGGAGTTGCCGACCCGGCCGAGGGGCTGGCCGGCCCGGACCTGTACCCCCGGGGCGATGCCGGCGGCGACCGACTCGAGGTGGGAGCCGTAGTAGCGGACGCCGTCCACGCCCACCACCGAGACGGCGCGGCCGCCCCGATCGGCGCCCCGGTCGCGGGAAGTGCTCCAGTGGTCGACCCTGGCGACCTCGTCGACCCGCCCGTCGACCGGGGACACGAAGGCGCAGCCGCGGGCGGCGAAGATGTCGGTGGCCGGGTAGTCGTGGTGGGAGCGGCCGTAGTCGGCCCGGCAGCCGGCCACCGGGAAGCGGTAGCGCGGCGGCGTGGGCGCCGGCCGGCTGGTCGACGAGCCGGGGGCCGCACCGGGTTGCCCTGCGGCCGTCGAGCCGGTCCCCCCGCCGCTGGTCGACGGCGCCGCGGTGGCGGCCGGCGGCGGCGAGCCTCCCCTGGAGCATCCGGCCACGGCGAGGGCCGCCGCCAGGACGAGGGCGAGTGGCGCGATGGCGCTGCGGCGGCGCATCGGGTGCTCCTAGTGGCGGCGGGCGGGGCGGCGGCTGGACCGCTTCGGCACCAGGGTGACACCGGCAAGGCCGGCCCCGGCGAGCAGGCCCCGCAGGCGCTCGAGCTCGCCGGCGGCCAGGCGGTAGGTCACCCTCGGCAGGTCGTCGAGCGCCTCGGCGGTCTCCACCACGGGCTCCGGGTCGCCCTCCACCCACACGCTGGTGTCGGTCGAGAACGGGCCGTAGCAGCGGAGCAGCTCGAGCTGGCCGGGGTCGCGAAGGTCGAGCCGGATGGTGCCGGCGGCCAGCGCCCGCCGGTACCAGGGAGCGCCGCTGCGGCGGGCGGCCGCGGCCAGCCGCTCCAGCTGCGCCACGGCCCGGCGGGCGTCGGCCGGCAGCGCCTCGCGGCCGAGCCGGTCGCCGCCCGCGACACCGACGTCCGCGTGCGACAGCAGGGAGCCGTGGAGGGCGAGGACGGACTCGAACAGGCCCCTCGCCTCGTCCTGGCCGCCTCCCCGGCCCGGCGACCAGGCGCTGCGGCCGTCGGGCGGGGTCGCCGACCCGCCGACGCCGGCCAGCCGGGCGGCCGTCTCGAGCGGCTCGCTGCCGGCGGCGGGCCAGGCCGGCTCGGGCGCCCCGGCCCCGGGAGGCGCAAGGGCGGCGGCCAGCAGGGTGGTCAAGGGCACGGCCGCGACCAGGCCGATCGAGCCGCACAGGGTGCGCACCACCTCCACCGCGACCGCCTCGGCGGTGGCGACCGTGCCGAAGCTGTCGCCGCCGGTGACGAACAGCACCAGCAGCGGCAGGGAGGCGCCGGCGTAGGCGAGGAACAGGGTGTT
>DASYRU010000046.1:0-3046 GCA_036004165.1 Actinomycetota bacterium | reverse complement strand
GTCTGCTACCGCCGCGGCGTGCCCATGGAGGACATGGAGTTCTTCCAGTTCCACCCGACCGGCCTGTACCGGCTCGGGGTGCTGCTGTCGGAGGCGGCCCGCGGCGAGGGCGGCATCCTGCGCAACAAGGACGGCGAGGCGTTCATGGCGCGCTACGCGCCGACCATCAAGGACCTCGCCCCCCGCGACATGGCCAGCCGGGCGATCTACACCGAGATCCGCGAGGGCCGCGGCGCCGGGCCGCACGGCGACTACGTCTACCTGGACGTGAGCCACCTCGACCCCAGCGTGATCGACCAGAAGCTGCCGGACATCACCGAGTTCGCCAGGACCTACCTGGGGGTCGAGCCCAAGAAGGAGGGCGTGCCGATCCAGCCGACCGCCCACTACGCGATGGGCGGCATCCCCACCAACGTCCACGGCGAGGTGGTCATGGACGCCGCCGCCACGGTGCTGCCCGGCCTGTACGCCGCCGGGGAATGCGCCTGCGTGTCGGTCCACGGCGCCAACCGGCTCGGCACCAACTCGCTGCTGGACATCGTGGTGTTCGGCAGGCGGGCCGGCGTCAACGCCGCCGAGCACGCCGCCGCGGTCGGCCACGCCGAGCTGCCCGACGACCCGGCCGGCGCGGTCACGCGGCTGCTGGAGGAGCTGGCCGGCCACCCGCAGGGAGAGCGGGCGGCGGCGATCCGTGCCGACCTGCAGGCCGGCATGGACAACAAGGCAGGGGTGTACCGGACCGAGACGCTGCTGAAGGACATGGAGGTCGAGCTGGCCTCGCTGCGCGAGCGCTACGGCAGGGTCTGGGTGCAGGACACCTCGAGGCGTTACAACACCGACCTGCTGGAGACGATCGAGCTCGGCTTCCTGCTGGACCTGGCGGAGACCCTGGTGGTGTCGGCCAGGGCCCGCCAGGAGAGCCGCGGCGGCCACTCCCGTGAGGACTTCCCCGCCCGCGACGACCGGCAGTGGCTCAAGCACACCCTGGCCCACCGCGCCGACGGCGGCGTCAAGCTCGACTACAAGGCCGTCACCGTGACCCGCTATCAACCGATGGAGCGTAAGTACTGACGACTGCGGGGGGCCAGCCCCCCGCATACCCCCCAAGAGGAGACCCGTCTCATTGGACGTGACCCTGCGGATCCGGCGCTTCAACCCCGAGGTCGACCGGCAGCCGCACCTGGAGACCTACCAGGTCCCCGCCGACCCGATGGACCGGGTGCTGGACCTGCTCCACTGGGTGAAGTGGAACCTGGACGGGTCGCTCACCTTCCGCCGCTCCTGCGCCCACGGGATCTGCGGCTCGGACGCGATGCTGATCAACGGCACCAACCGGCTCGCCTGCAAGGTGCTGGTCCGCGAGGTCGGCGACCGGGTCACCGTGGAGCCGCTGCGCGGCCTGCCGGTCGCCAAGGACCTGCTGGTGGACATGGAGCCGTTCTTCGCCTCCTACCGGGAGGTGCTGCCCTACCTGATCAACGACCAGCCGGCGCCCGACGCGGAGCGGCGCCAGTCGCAGCAGGAGCGGGAGCGGTTCGACGACACCACCAAGTGCATCCTGTGCGCCGCCTGCACCACCTCCTGCCCGGTGTACTGGGCCGACGGGAAGTACGTCGGCCCGGCCGCGATCGTCAACGCCCACCGGTTCATCTTCGACTCTCGCGACCAGGGCGCCGCCCAGCGGCTGACGGTGCTGAACGACAAGGAGGGGGTCTGGCGCTGCCGGACCACCTTCAACTGCACCGACGCGTGCCCGCGCGGCATCAAGGTGACCCAGGCCATCCAGGAGGTGAAGCGCGCCCTGCTGTTCCGCGGGGAGTGAGCCCTCCGGTCAGTCCTCCTCGCCCGCCACCTTGGTGGGTGGCAGCTCGCCGGTGGTCCGCTCCCAGAGCCTGTCGACCAGCTTGCGGGCCAGCACCACCACCAGCGCCGAGATCACGGCGAAGGCCAGCCGCTTGGCCAGCTTGCGGGCCTCCTCTGGGGCGCGCTCGGAGAGCTTGGCCACCTTGTCCTCCATCTGCTTGCGGGTCAGCTCGACCTCTCTGGCGGTTGCTGCTGCGGTCTCCCCCATCTCAGCTCCTCCTTCAGCTCGGTCGCCGCCGCCTGCAGCTCGGCTCTGGCCCGTTCGGGGGCGA
Organism: Actinomycetota bacterium; assembly: GCA_036004165.1. Taxonomy (GTDB): domain Bacteria; phylum Actinomycetota; class CALGFH01; order CALGFH01; family CALGFH01; genus CALGFH01. Next base: position 911 of record DASYRU010000046.1, on the reverse strand, counting down.
CCTTGGTGGCGGCAAGGCGTCGCTGGCCGATCAGTCCCAGCGGCACCGCCACCAGCAGCAGGATCCCGGTGACGATCGCGAAGCCGAGCCAGCGAGGGCCGCCGATCGCCTCGCCGATGGTGTAGAGCAGGAAGAAGAAGGCGAACAGGCCGAGGAACGCGGCCGCGCCGAGCAGGGCGCTCGCCCTGGCGGTGGCCGCCAGGCCCTCCTGCATCTCCTGCCTGGCCAGCAGGACCTCCTGCCGCACCAGGGTGGTGGCGTCGTCGGCGAGCCCCCTGAGCAGCTCGGCCGTTGACGGCCTTGCGGCCGCCTGGGCGCCGCCAGGCGGCGATTCTTGGCTGGCCAAGACAGTCCCCCTTGACGTCGGTCATCCCTCCCTACCCCACCACCGGATGGTGTTATCGCATATCAGCGCCCCTCCTGCAGCCAGCGCAGCCGGGCGAGGGCCTGGCGGGTGGTCGGGGTCAGTGGCCGCTCGGCCGCCTGGTGCAGCGGCACCCAGGCCAGCTCGCTGTGCTCGGCCGGTTCCTGGTTGCGCGGCACACCCTTCCAGGCGGTGGCCACCCAGAAGGCGTCGGCCCGGTCGCCGTCGTGGAAGCAGCCGAGCGCGGTGACGTCGAGCGGCTCGACGCCGGCTTCCTCGCGGGCCTCCCTCGCCAGCGCCTCCAGCAGCGACTCGCCCGGGTCCGGCTTGCCGCCGATCGCGTCCCACACCCCCGGGTAGCGGCGGCCGGGGTCGCGGGTGCGCAGGCCGAGCAGCACCCGCGCGCGGGCAGGGTCGAGCAGGAACAGGGCGGCGCTGGCCGCCTCGGAGAACGGCACCTCGCGGACCGCCGACAGCGCCCCCACCCGGACGCGGGCCAGCGGGCGCCAGACGTGGTCGAGGTCCTCGCGCATGAGGGCGACCTCCG
>DASYRU010000045.1:0-2429 GCA_036004165.1 Actinomycetota bacterium | reverse complement strand
AGCTCGGAATAGCCCCACATGCAGGGCAGCAGGGCAGCCAGCACCTCAGGGTAATCGGCGGTGGCGGCGGTGCGGAGCAGGAAGTCGGTGTAGGCGGCGCAGACCGGCGACTTGTCGGCGCCGTCCAGGTCCGCCTCGGTGAGCCCGAACTCGGCCGCATAGGAGCGGTGCAGCGACAGCTCCTGGTGGAAGGTCGAGTGGGCCAGGTCGACCAGACGACCGAGGGCGTCGGTGTCGGGTGCGCGGGCGGCGGTGAGCGCGAACAGCCGGACGTAGTCGAGCAGGAACAGGTAGTCCTGGATCAGCCAGGCTCGGAAACGGCCTTCGTCCAGGGTGCCGGCGGCGATCCCGCGTACGGTCGGGTGGGCGAGCTGGCGCTGCAACTGCGGCCGCCCGACGGCGAACAGGTGCTGGCTCAGCCCGGCCATGCCTGGCCGCTCCAGCACATCTCCCAGAAGGCCAACTCGAACCGGGCGGCACCGGTGAACATCACACCCAGGCGTTCGGCAAGGACGGGCGACGACGACCCGGCCAGCTCGTCAAGGTCGCGGCCGAGCGCGGCGACGAAGGCTCGAAACTCCGCCCCGGTCCAGTTCTGGATCCACGCGTGGTAGGGGGAGTCGGCCGGGCTGGCCGTGGCGACCGCCGTCCAGGTGTCGAGGTAGGCACGCTCGGCCGCGTACAGGGCGGTAAGACCCTCCAGGGCGCCGTCGCCGCGGGCGATCCGCCATGCCTGGCTCACTGACGCCATCCACCAGGTCCACACCGCCTCCCGGCAGACCTATGGCAGCCGACGGGTCCACGCCGAGCTCACCCTGGGCCGCGGCATCAGCGTCGGCTACCACGCCGTGGAGCTGCTGATGCGCCGCGCCGGCCTGCGGGGCGTGACCGGCCGGCCAAGGTTCCGGCGTGGGCTGCGACCCGAGGCAACCGCCGGCGACCTGGTCAACCGCCAGTTCACCCGCACCGGCCCCGATCAGCTGTGGGTCACCGACATCACCGAGCACCCCACCCGCGAAGGCAAGCTGTACTGCGCCGTCGTGCTGGACGCCTGCTCGCGCCGGGTGGTCGGCTGGTCGATCGACACCACCCCGACCGCGGCGCTGGTTACCAACGCGCTCGGGATGGCGATCCAGTCCCGCCGGCCGGCTGCTGGGATGCTGATTCACTCCGATCAGGGGGTGCAGGGTGGATTCAATTGGTCGTCGCAACACCTCGACGGTGAGGAGTTGCGATGGGAACACCCAGACGGCGTCGGTCGGGTCTGGCGGGTCGAGCACCGATGCGTTCACCTGGTCGGCCGCCGGTGGCGCGGCGTGAGCATCGGCAGCGGTTCTGGGAGGCGATCGCCCGCGGGCTGTCGAGCGAGGACGCCGCGGTGTCGTGCGGTGTGTCACCGGCGGTGGGCGTGCGGTGGTTCCGGCAGGGTGGTGGCATGCCATCGACCAGTCTGGCTCCGCTGTCAGATCGCTACCTTTCGTTCGCGGAGCGCGAAGAGATCGCAATCCTGCGGGCCCAGGGCCTCGGGGTGCGCCAGATCGCGCGTCGGCTCGGCAGAGACCCCGCAACGATCTCGCGGGAGCTGCGCCGTAACGCCGCGACCCGCGGCGGTCGTCTGGACTATCGCGCCTCGACGGCGCAGTGGCATGCCGACCGGCGCGCCGGGCGCCCGAAAGCGGCCAAGCTCGCCGCCAACGACGCGCTGCGCCAGTACGTACAGGACCGGCTCGCCGGCAGGGTCACCGTGCCCGACGGCGCGTCGGTGCCAGGTCCCGATGTTCGTTGGATTGGGCGGCGTCACGGGCGCCGCACGGACCGGCGCTGGGCCACGTCGTGGAGCCCGGAGCAGATCGCCAACCGACTCCGGGTCGACTTCCCCCATGATGGGTCGATGCGGATCTCGCACGAGGCGATCTACCAGGCCCTCTACGTCCAGGGCCGCGGCGCGCTGCGCCGTGAGTTGACCGCGTGCCTGCGTACTGGGCGGGCGCTCCGGGTGCCCAGGGCCCGCACCCGAGAGCGCGGCAAGAAGTTCGTCACCGCGGAGATCCTGATCAGCGAGCGACCCGCCGAGGCCGCCGACCGGGCCGTCCCGGGACACTGGGAGGGCGACCTGATCCTGGGGCTGGGCAGCTCCGCGATCGGGACGCTGGTCGAGCGCACCACGCGGTTCACGATGCTGCTGCACCTGCCCCGCATGGAAGGACACGGCGACGAGCCCCGGATCAAGAACGGCCCGGCGCTAGCCGGGCACGGCGCCCAGGCCGTCCGTGACGCCATCGCCGACTCGATCGAGACACTGCCCGAGCAGCTGCGCCGGTCCTTGACCTGGGACCAGGGCGCCGAGATGGCCCAGCACGCCCAGCTGCGCATCAATACCGGCCTGCCGATCTACTTCTGCGACCCGCACAGCCCCTGGCAGCGCGGCA
>DASYRU010000044.1:0-4906 GCA_036004165.1 Actinomycetota bacterium | reverse complement strand
GGAGGGCCGCCGGGTGTGGTCAAGGGAGTGGCGCGGGACCCGCCTGCCTGCGCGCGCGCTCCTGCAGGCCGCCCGCCGCGGCGGCGTCGGCGTCCGGCTGCAGCCGCGCGGCCGGCGCCACCTCTGGGTCCTGCTCTGCCGGTAGTCCACCTCGGCGACGGGGCCGGCTGGCGGGGGGACGAGGGGACCGGGGCGATCACGCTGCTGTAAGAAACCCGGCCCCGGCGGTGTTGGATCAGGTAGAACAACCGTACGGCGGGGGGAGCTGGCGACGAGGGAGCGGCCGGTGGTGTGGGTGGACGAGCGGGCGGAGCGGCGGAGCGGCCCTGCCCGCAAGTTCGACGACCTCTTCCTGCGCCTCTATCCGCGGCTGCACGACCTCTGCCACCGGGTCGTGGGGGACGGCTTCGAGGCCGAGGACGTGGTGCAGGAGGCGTTCCTGCGGCTGGCCGGCGCGCCCGTGCTCGACCGGCCGGAGGAGGAGGTCGGCGCCTGGCTGCGGCGGGTCTGCCTGAACCTGTCCTACAACCGGCTCCGGTGGGAGCGGCGGGCGCGGGCGCGGCTGGAGCGGGCCGGGCGGCTGGAGGCCGGCGACGGCGCCGACCCGGGGGACGGGCCGCTTGGCTCGGTGCTGCGGTTGGAGGAGCGGGCGGCGGTGCGGCGGGCGCTGTGGGCGCTGCCGGAGCGCCAGCGGTCCTGCCTGCTGCTGCGGCACTCCGGCTACAGCTACGCGGAGATCGCCGAGACCTGCCAGCTTGCCGTCGGCTCGGTCGGCGTGCTGCTGGCCCGGGCCGAGCGGGCGTTCCGTGACGCCTACCAGCCGCAGGATGACGAAGGAGCGGGAACATGAGGTGCCTGTCCGAGGGCGAGCTGCGCGCCTTCATCGACGTCCAGGGGGACGATCAGGCCGCGGCGGAGGCGCACGTCGCCGCCTGCCCCGCCTGCCGGGCGGCAGCCGACGAGCTGCGAGGCAACGCCGAGCTGGCCGCCGCCGCGGTCGGTGCGCTCCGCCCCGCCCGGCTGCCGGCCGCCGCGGAGATCGAGGTGGCGCGTGGGCGGCTCGGCGCCGCCCTGCTGCCGTCGCCGGCCGGGCGGCAGCAGGAGCAGAGCCGGCCGCCGGCGGCCGCGGCGTCCGGGCGCCGGGCGCGCCTCGGGTCGCTCTGGCGGCCCGCCTGGCTGCTCAGGGCGCGCGGCCGGCTGGCCGCGGCCGCCCTGATCCTGGTGGTGATGGTGGCGCTGGTGGCGACACCGGCGGGGCGTGGTGCCGCCAGCGGGTTCCTCGCCCAGTTCCGCAGCCAGCGCTTCGCGGTGGTGACCTTCGATCCCGACCGGGCCGAGGACAGCGTGGCGGCGCTGCAGCAGCTCGGCACCGTCAGCGGCGACCTTGCTGGACTGTCGTCGAGCGAGGCGGCCAGCCCGGCCGAGGCGAGCCGGCAGGTTGGGTTCACGGTATCGCTGCCGGACGCCGGCGCCCTGCCGAGCGGGGTGGCGCGGGAGCCGCGCATCCACGTCAGCCCCACCAGGCAGGTGCGCTTCACCCTCGAGGCCGCCAAGGTGCGCGACTACCTGCGGGCGCACGGCGGCGCCGGCACGGCGGTCCCGCCGGGGCTGGACGGCGCCACGCTGGTGGTGAACGTGCCGGCGGCCGCGCTGCTGGAGTACCGGGGCGCCGACGGCACCCCGCGGCTGCTGGTCGGCCAGGCAAGGGAGGTGACCGCCACCGTCGAGGGCGCGGCGTCGGTCGAGCGGCTGCGCGCCTTCCTGCTCGACCTGCCCGGCCTGCCAGCCGAGACGGTGCGGCAGCTGCGGGCGATCGGCGACTGGCGCAACACCCTGCCGCTGCCGGTGCCCGCCGACCTGATCGGCTGGCGCGACGCCAGGATCGCCGGCAGCGACGGGCTGCTGCTGAGCGACCGCAGGGGCCTTGGCAGCGCCGCCATCTGGCAGCGGAACGGCCGCATCTACGGGGTGGCGGGGCCGCTGCGGCAGGCGGAGCTGCTGCGGGTGGCCGAGACCCTTGGCTGACCTCGACCAGCAGGTGGAGGCGGCGCCCGCTCTGGCGGGCGCCGCCGGCGTCGCCGCGATCGAGCTGGCCGGCGCGCGCAAGGCCTACGGCGACCGGGTGGCGCTGCACGGCCTTGACCTGCGGGTCGAGCAGGGCGAGGTGTTCGGCTTCCTGGGGCCCAACGGCGCCGGCAAGACCACCGCGATGAAGATCCTCACCGGGCTGGTCAGGGCGAGCGCCGGGGTCGCGCGGGTGCTGGGGCGGCCGGTGGGGGACCCGGCCGCGCGCCGCCGCATCGGCTACCTGCCCGAGCACTTCCGCTTCCAGGAGTGGGCCACCGGCGAGGAGCTGCTCGACCTCCACGGACGTCTCGCCGGGCTGCCGGCGGCCCGCCGGGCCGCCCGGGTCGCCGAGGTGCTCGAGCTGGTCGGCCTGGCCGGCCGCGGCCGGCAGCGCATCCGCTCCTACTCCAAGGGCATGACCCAGCGGATCGGCCTTGCCCAGGCGCTGCTGGCCGAGCCGGAGCTGGTGCTGCTCGACGAGCCGACCTCGGCGCTTGACCCGGTCGGCCGCCGCGAGGTCCGCGACCTGATCCGCGAGCTGCGTGGCCGCGGCGTGACCGTGTTCCTCAACTCGCACCTGCTCGGCGAGGTCGAGCTGGTCTGCGACCGGGTGGCGATCATCGACCAGGGCCGGGTGGTGCGCGGCGGACGGCTCGCCGAGCTGGTCGGTCCGGCGACCGCGCTGCGCCTGCTGCTCGACCGGGTCGACGAGTACCTGCTCGGCGCGCTGCGGCGGCTCGGCCAGGTCCGCTCGGTCGAGGGAGTCGCCGTGACCTTGCAGGTCGACGACCTCGACGTCGCCCCGGCGGTGGCCGAATGCGTGGTCCGTTCCGGCTACCGGCTGTTCGAGCTGGCCCCGGTGCAGCGGTCGCTGGAGGAGGTCTTCGTCGACCTGGTGCACGGAGGCGACCGGTGAGCACCCTGATCGTGGCGCGCTGGACGTTGCTGGAGGCGGTCCGCCGGCGCCTGGTCCTGGCGGCGGTCCTGCTCAGCGCCGCCTTCGTGGTCCTGTTCGCGGTGGCGTTCTCGATCCTGTACGGCCGCGCCCGCTCGGTGGAGGACCCCGACGGCGTGTTCCTGGTGTTCGCCGGGACCCTGCAGACCGTGCTGGGCCTGTACGCCGTGCAGTTCCTGGCGGCGTTCCTGGCGCTGCTGCTGTCGGTCGGGGCGATCTCCAGCGAGGTCGAGTCCGGCACCCTGCACGCCGTCCTGGCACGCCCGCTGCGCCGCAGCGAGTACCTGCTGGGACGCTGGCTCGCTTCGGCCGGGCTGCTGGCCGGCTACGTCACCGTGATGGCCACGTCGCTGCTGCTGGTCGCCAGGGTGGTGGCCGGCTACCAGCCGGTCGACCCGGTGCGGGCGGTCCTGCTGATGGTGCTGGAGGCGGTGCTGCTGCTGACCGTGGGGCTGCTCGGCAGCACCTTCCTGCCGACGCTGGCCAACGGCGTGGTGCTGTTCTCCCTCTTCGGGCTGGCGTGGATGGGCGGGATCGTGGAGTTCGTCGGCGACACGGTGGGCAACCAGACGATGGTCGACCTGGCGGTCGCGGTCAGCCTGCTGTTCCCAAGCGACGCGATCTGGCGGGCCGCCTCCTACTACCTGCAGCCGCCGACCTTCCTCGGTGTCGCGGTCAGCCGCGGCGGCATCCCGTTCGCCTCGCTCACCCCGCCCACCGCCGCGCTGCTCGCCTGGGCGCTGGCGTACCCGGCGGCCGCCCTGCTGGGCGCCCTGCGCACCTTCGCTCGCCGCGACCTGTAAGACCTCACGTCTCCGGCGGCGGTGGTCGCCATGGACCCGGGCTGGACCTCGGTGTGGGGCCAGGCGTACTGGCAGCGGCCCCTCCAAGCCAAGTACCCAAGACGACGGATCACCCGGCATCACGCCGCCTGCGTGGTGCTGGGGCGTCGCGCGCTCGGACTGAGAGCACGGCGACGGCCAGGTGTGCCCGCACCCCACAAGCGGATGGAAGCCGCCCCCATGGGGGCTGGTGCGGAGAGCTGCCGGCCAGGCCGTGCCGAGGTCCGGGTGTGTGCAGGGCATGACCCGCCCGCAACCCGCCTCGGCAGCCCCACCCAGGAGCACAAGACCGTTCGGTGCCACCCGTCAGCGTCGACCGACGCTGATCCACGAGGAACGGTTCGGCGCCCTGCTCAACGCGCGGAACGCGATGCTGGTCGTCGGCGAGGCCGTCAACCGCGAGGATGCGTGCGGACCAGCCTGGCCATGGGCGAGGAGGAGTCGCGGCCCTCCTCGACCGGGTCGTCGACCTTCTGCCGCCCGAAGCACACCCAGTATCGGTGCCAGAACCTGGCGCGCTCGCGCTCCGGCTCGGTCTGGCTGGCCATGGCCCCTCGCCTTCCGCGGTGGGTGCCGCGTATGGTCGCTCTCGCCTGCTGCATGCGGGATTCCGTGTATAGGTACCCCAATCATGCCGATGGACGTCATCAGCGCAACCGGGCCCGCCCGGGTGCTCACCGCGGCCGGCGTGGTGCTGGCTGCGCTGCTGCTCCATGTCGCCATCTGGCGGTTGGTCCTGCGGGTGATGAAGGACCGCACCCTGGCAGCCGACCTGCAAACACACTGCCGCTGGCCCGCGCGGACGGTGGTCGCGCTGGCCGCCCTGCTGCTGGTTCAGTCGGGCGCACGCGACCAGCCACTGTTCCACCTGCTGCTGCTGGCGCTCGTCGCCGCCAGCGCCTGGCTGGCGGTGCGGGTGGTGCGGGTGGCCGAGGACGCGCTCATGCGCCGCTACGACGTGGACGTGCCCGACAACCTGCGCGCCCGCCGGGCCCGCACGCAGGTGCGGGTGCTCGGCCGGGTGGTGGTGGTCGCCATCACG
>DASYRU010000043.1:0-3615 GCA_036004165.1 Actinomycetota bacterium | reverse complement strand
CCGGCGGCCTCCCCGGCTGCTCGCCGCCGCCAGGAGGCCCATCGAGGCGAGGTTGCTGCTCGCCGCCGGTGACGAGGCCGGGGCGGCGGCCCTCCTTCGCGGCGGCGACGTGGAGGCCGCGGAGGCCCTGTCCGGCGCCGCCGGGCACACGGCCGCCGAGACCCTGCTCCTGGCAAGGGTGCAGCTGGTTCGGGGCGACCCGGCCGTCGCCGCCGCGACCGTGGCGCCGCTGCTCGGCGGCCAGGCGCCGGCGGCGTGGCCGGCGACGCCGGTCGAGGCGTGGCTGCTGGACGCGGTCGCCCGCCGGAAGCTGGCCGATCACGAGGCGGCCGCCCGCTCGCTGGAGCGGGCCCTCGACCTGGCCGTCGCCGAGGGCCACCGGCGGCCGTTCTTCGAGGGCGGACCGCCCGTGCGGGCGCTGCTCGCCGACCATCTGCACCGCGACGCCGCGCACGGGCCGCTGGTCGAGGAGCTGCTGGCAGGGCTGCTGACCCAGGTGCCAGCGCCGGCCGCCCTGGTGGGCGTGGCGCCCGCCCTGCCGGCGCCGGTCGAGACCCTCAGCGAGCGGGAGCAGGTGGTACTGCGCTACCTGCCGAGCATGCTGTCGGCCGGGGAGATCGCCGCCGAGCTGTTCGTCTCCGTCAACACGGTGAAGACCCACATCAAGAGCATCTACCGCAAGCTCGACGCCAACCGGCGCTGGGACGCCGTCCGCCGCGCACGCCAGCTCGATCTGCTCTGACGTGCGCCGCGGACCGCGGCCCTCACATCGCGGGTCGCTCGGCGCGCCGGTCCAGGGCGTGGCCGAGGTGGCGGATCTCGAAGGCGGCGAAGATCTCGGTGAAGCCGTAGAAGACCGCGTAGATGCCGACGATGTTGATGAACACGAACAGCGACCTGCCCGGGTAGCCCACCGCCCAGATGCCCAACAGCAGCTCCAGGATCCCCAGGATCAGCGTCACCCACCACCAGGCGCGGCCGATCGAGCTGAGCGAGGCGACCACGTCGATGATGCCCTTGAACACCAGGAACCAGGCGAGGATCACCGAGATGACCAGCAGCGTCCGTCCCGGCCAGGCGAAGGCGATGAACCCGGCCAGGATCGACAGGGCGCCGCCGACGTAGTACAGCCAGCGCCAGCTCATCGCTCTGCCGGCGGCCATCACCTGGGTGACGCCGGTGAAGATGAAGGTGATCCCGGCGAAGATGGCCAGGACCAGCAGGCTGCCGGCGTTGTAGGACAGCACGAACATGCCGAACAGGATCCACAGGATCCCCAGGACCAGGAACAGCCACCAGCTGCGGGTGAGACCGCGAACGGCGTCGCGCGAGGGGACGCCGGCTCTGGTCTCGGGCATCGGTACGTCGCTCACGAAGATCCCGCCTTCCCTGCCGGACCGGGACGGCTCGCCCGCCCGGTCGTTTGGTACCTCGTGCCCGGATTATGCGCGGTTCGCAGTGTCTGGTCCTCACCCGAGCGGGGTGATTTGCTCAGGCGAACAGCCCGCCGATCCCCTTGCCGAGCAGCACCGTGCCGAGCACCGCCAGCAGCACCGTCATGACCGTGGGGTTGTTGGCGCCCAGCCACGCCTTCCAGCCGTCGAGGGTCGCCTTCGCACCGGGGCCTCCGAGCAGGTAGAAGACCACCGGGACGGCGATGCTGGCGCTGGCGAGGACGACGAAGACCGCCAGCGCGGCGGCCGAGGCGCCGCCAGACAGCCCGGCCTGCGCGATCGTCGCCGCCGCCGCGATGGCCAGCGCGAGGTTCTTGGGGTTGACGGCCGACAGCAGCCCTCCGAGCCCGAACGCCCTGCCGGCCGTGAACGAGTCCACGGCTCGCATCCACTTGGGCAGCTCCGCCTCCTGGCCGGGCTCGGGCCGGCTGCGCCACTGCCGCACCGCCAGCAGGAGCAGCAGCAGGCCGAGCAGCAGCTTGACCACGGACGCGACGGTGGAGGGTTCGGCGTCGTCCTCGGCGCCGGCGGCGCCGGCGAGCGCGAGCACCACGACGCCGACGACGGCGAGGCCGAGGACCCATCCGGCCAGGAACGCGGGGCCGTTGCTGCGCGCCCGCGCCGAGAACAGCATGAGGATGACCGCGATGATCGGCACCGGGCTGATCGCCACGCCGAGGGCCATCGGCAGGATGTCCCCGATCACGCCGCCCAAGGTCGTTGCTCCTTCATGCCCCGGAGGCAGCGCGGACGATGCAGCGGAAGCCGAGGTGGCCGGTGGCGGTGTCGACCGCCTCGCCCTGGCGGGCCGCCGGCCGGTAGCGCAGGCAGTAGTTGGGCGCGCACAGGTGCGAGCCGCCCTTGATCACCCGGCGCGGGATGCGCTCGGCCAGGACGGGAGAGGTCACCTGGGGGTTGCGCGGCACGCAGCAGGGCCTGGCCGCCTCGTCGGGGTGGCTCGGCGCGAAGTAGTCGGTGGTCCACTCCCAGACGTTGCCGGCCATGTCGTGCAGGCCGTAGCCGTTGGGCGGGAACCTCCCCACCGGCGAGGTGCCCTCGTACCTGTCCAGCAGCAGGTTCTGCCAGGGGAACTCGCCCTGCCAGGTGTTGGCCATCATCCGTCCCTTGGGGGCGAACTCGTCCCCCCAGCAGAACACCGCCCCGTCCAGGCCGCCGCGGGCGGCCAACTCCCATTCCGTCTCGGTGGGCAGCGCCTTGCCGGCCCAGGCGGCATACGCCGCCGCGTCCTGGTAGGCGACCTGCACGACCGGGTGGCGCTCCCGGCCGTGCAGGGTGCTGCCAGGCCCCTCCGGGTGGCGCCAGCAGGCCCCCGGCACCCACGCCCACCAGTTGCGGAAGTCGCGCAGGTCGACCGGGCCGAGGGTGCGGCGGAAGACCAGCGCGCCCGGGACCAGCAGCGCAGGGTCGGCGTCGGGGTAGTCGGCCTGCTCGAGCGGGCGCTCGGCCACGGTCAGGTGGCCGGTCGCCTTGACAAACCGCCGGAACTCGGCGTTGGTCACCGGGTGCCGGTCGACCCACAAACCGTCCACGGCGGCCCGGTGGACCGGCCGCTCCTCCGGGTAGAAGTCCTCCGACCCCATCGAGAAGGTGCCGCCAGGCACCCAGGCCATGTCCTTGTGCGGCGGTGGCCCTGGTGCCGCCGCCAGCTGCTGACGCTCGGTTCGCATGACGGCCATGGGCGGCGTCTCCCCGCTTCACGTCTGGGTGGTGGTGGCCTCGGCCGGGTGCTGGGGCGGCCGTGCGAGGAACTCGATGATGGCCAGGACGACCAGCAGCGCCACGGCCAGGCCGATGACGACCTTGCCGGTGGGTCGGCTCCAGAACACCAGCGCCAGGGCGGCCAGGACGACGGCGCCGATGCGCAGGGCCCGCCGGTGGCCGTGGACCCAGCCGCCGACCGGGCCGGTCCGCAACCCGGCTCCCTCGGCGCTGCCCCGCAGCCACGCCATCGCCCCTGCCAGGCTCTGGCGCGTCCGCACGGCGGTGGTCGACTGGCCGGTCAGGAACGCCCCGGCGGCCACCACCAGCCCCAGCACCAGGATGGTACGCAGCCCGGCGCGCAGGAACCGCACGATGGTGTCGTACAGCACCGCGGCGGCGTCATGCGGCAGCACCGCGGCCGGGACGGCGTCCAGGTAGA
>DASYRU010000042.1:0-2752 GCA_036004165.1 Actinomycetota bacterium | reverse complement strand
GGAGGCGGCCGGCCGGTCGCGCAGCATGACCAGGGCGAGGATGGCGAGCCCGACCGCCACGACCGCCGCGATGCCGGAGCTGATCCGCATGCCCTCCACGAACGCCTCACGGGCGGTCTGCAGGACCACCGCTCCGAGCTGGCCAGGCAGCTCCCCGGCGACGGCCACGGCGCTGCCGAGGGTGTCACGGGCGGCCGCCGACGCCTCGGCCGGGAGCTCCGCCGGCAGGCGGTCGGCCAGCTCGCCCCGGTAGATCGCGACGCCGACGCTGCCCAGGATCGCGATGCCGAGCGCGCCGCCGAGCTCGGCGCCGGTCTCCGAGATCCCCGAGGCCGCCCCGGCCCGCTCTGGCGGGGCCGAGCCGACGATCAGCTCGGTGGTCAGCGCGAACACCGGTGCCAGGCCGAGCGAGATGATGACCGACCCGGCGATCAGGGGGGCCAGGCCCGCGGAGGCGCCAACCTGGGTGAGCACCGCCAGGCCGACGGCCGACGACGCGAGGCCGCCGCCGATCACCACCGCGGGACGGACCCGGTGCAGCACCCGCGGGCCGAGCTGGGAGCCGATGATGAACCCGAATGCCGACGGCAACGACCACAGGCCCGCCTGGAGCGGTGACAGCCCGACCACCAGCTGCAGGTACTGGGCGACGAACAGGAAGTAGCCGACCGCGACGAAGATGGCCAGGAAGTTGGTGGCAAGCGCCGCGTTGAACGCGGTGATCCTGAACAGCCCGACGTCGACCATCGGGTCGGCCAGGCCGCGCTGGCGGCGCACGAAGGCCACGCCGACCGCCAGCCCGGCGGCGATCGAGAGGGCGGGGACCGGTCCGAAGCCGTCCTGGGCGGTCTGCTTGGGCCCGTAGATCACCGCCAGCACGGCAGCGATCGACATGGCCGCGCTGACCAGGTCGAGCCGTCCCGCGTCGGGATCGCGGTACTCGGGCAGCACCCGCGGCCCGAGCACCAGCAGCAGCGCCATCACCGGCAGGGCAAGCAGGAACGCCGAACCCCACCAGAACAGCTCCAGCAGCGCCCCACCGAGGACCGGCCCGATCGCGCCGCCGGCCGAGAAGCTGGCGATCCAGATCCCGATGGCGGTCGAGCGCTGCTTGGGATCCTGGAACATGTGGAAGATCAGCGACAGGGTCGATGGCGCCAGCGTCGCCCCGGCGATCCCCAGCAGCGCTCGGCTCACGATCAGCAGCTCGGCGCTCGGCGAGAACGCGGCCATGAGCGAGCCGACGCCGAAGGCGGCGGCGCCGATCAGCAGGAGCCTGCGGCGGCCGATCCGGTCGCCAAGGGTGCCCATGGTGATCAGCGCGCCGGCGACGAAGAACCCGTAGACGTCGATGATCCACAGCAGCTGGGTGCTGCTGGGCTGCAGGTCGGCACTGATCGCTGGGACGGCCAGGTGCAGCACGGTCAGGTCCATCACATACAGCAGGCAGGCAAGGGCCAGCACCCCGAGCCCAACCCACTCGCGCCGTCCGGCCCTCGGTGTGGTGGTGGCGGCGATCACGCTGTCGAACTCCTCGTCATCGGGTCTGCGGCGGAGCGACGTCTCGAGGTTGAGACCGCGCATGGCCCGAGAACTCATCGACCGCCGGCGGTCAGGTGCGCTCCACGATCACCACCGGGATGTCCCGTCTGGTCCGCTTCTGGTAGCTGTCGTACTGCGGGAGGATCGCGGCCATCAGCCGCCACAGCCTCGGCTTCTCCTCGGTGGTGGCGGTGCGGGCCCGTGCGGCGAACTTGTCCGCGCCGACCTGCAGCTGCACCTCCGGATGCTCGACCAGGTTGAGGTACCAGGAGGGGTGCTTCGCGGCGCCGCCGTTGGAGGCCACCAGCAGGTAGCGGTCGCCGTCCGTGCCGTAGATCAACGCCGTGCGCCGCAGCTTGCCGGACCTGCGGCCGCGGGTGGTGAGCAGCAGGGCGTCCCTGCCGCCCCACTTGTGGCCGCGCCTGCCGTCGGACTCGACGTAGCGGCGGATGTGCCTGGCGACCCAGCCCGCCGGGCTGTCGAAGACCTCCTCCTGCCGCCCCATCCTCATCTCCCACGCCGATCGTGGCAGATTGTCCGGCGGGTCAATGCCTCCCCGTCGCGAACGGAGGTCCCGATGGTCGCGTTCCTGTTCGTGCTCGTCATCGTCGCCCTGGTCGGGCTCGCGCTGCTGCTGGCGACGCAGCGCAGCGAGCAGCAGGCGCTCACCTTCGCCGAGCCGGTGCGGCGGGCGGAGGTGAGGTTGCCGGCTGGGGCGGTCGACTTCGCCGTCACCGACGGCCCGGTGCGGGTGCAGCGCAGCGCCCGCTGGGTGCTCGTCAAACCGGCCACCTCCGAACGGGTCGATGACGGGGTCCTGCGGGTCGAGGCCCGCTCGCAGCGGTCCTGGCTGGGCGGCGAGGTGACCTACCGGGTGGAGGTTCCGGCAGCGGCCGACGTGCAGGCCTCGACCGGCGCCGGCGCGGTCAGCGTACACGGCACCACCGGCGAGGTGGACGTGCGGACCGCCGCGGGAACCGTCACCCTGGCGAACCTCAGCGGCCGTGTCCGCGCGACCACCCAGGCCGGGCAGGTGCGGGGCACCGGCCTGGGACCGGGGGAGGTCGACGCCTCCAGCAGCGCCGGCACGGTCTCGCTCGCCTTCGACGCGCCGCCCGACCGGGTCGAGGCGCGGACCAACGCCGGCAGCGTCGAGCTGCTGGTTCCCGACCAGCGCTACGCCGTCGACGCCAGCTCCTACGCTGGCACG
>DASYRU010000041.1:0-4479 GCA_036004165.1 Actinomycetota bacterium | reverse complement strand
GGTGAGCAGCACCCCGCCGAGCGCGAAGCCCCAGATCTGCGAGGTCTGCGCGACCATGCGCAACAGCGAGCGGCCCAGCGCGAAGCCCTCGCCGCTCAGCACGTCGGGCAGGCTCGCGGCACGGGCGCCCTGGAACACCGGGGCGATCGCGCCCAGCGGCAGCAGCAGCGCGAGCAGCAGCGGGATCGGCAGGCCCGGCAGGGCCATCAGCGCGACCAGGCCGGCGCTGGCCAGGTCGCAGCAGATCAGCGTGCGCCGCACGGGGAAGCGGTCGGCGACCGACGACAGCAGCGTGCCGCCGAACAGGTACGGCACGAAGCCGAGCGCGAACGTCAACGAGGACCAGAGCGTCGAGCGGGTGCGCTGGTAGACCAGCACGGCGAGCGCGAGCTGCGCGATCACATCGCCCGAGAACGAGATCACGTGCGCGGCGAAGATCGCGCGGAACTCGCCCACGGCGAACACCTGGCGGTAGCCGTAGCGGCCGCCCCCGCCGGTGGTGGTCGTTGTCATGGCCGTAGCCTGCTGCGGTGCTACCCTCGTCCGCGAAAGATTCGGAGATATCCGAACCTTTCTGGCTGGGGAGGTGCGGCGGTGGCGCTGGCGCTCAGGTTCGGGCCGGGGGACCTGCTGCGCTGCCGCTTTGCCCTCTCGCCGCTGTGGGAGACGACCAACGCGATCCGCACCCTGGCGGAGCCGCAGCGCCACGGCTACCACCTGCCGTGGCTGCGGCGGGTGCAGGCGGAGCTGCCGCGCCTGGAGCTGGCGCCGCTGCTCGCCGTCCAGCCCCACCGTGGGTACACCCCCGACTTCCTCACTCCGCCGCCGCAAAGCCCGCTGGTGACGATCGACCAGGAGCTCGACCGGGTGCGCTCCACCCCGGCCGGCGTGGTCGCCTTGGAGCTGGGCCGCACCCTGGCCGAACGGGAGGGCGCGCCGCCGCCGGCGCTGCGGTCGCTGCTCAACGACCCCGCGGCCGCCCCGGGGCGGCTCAGCGAGCTGCTGCAGCGCTGCTGGCAGGTGCTCCTGGCGCCGTACTGGGAGCGGATCCGCGACCTGCTCGACGGCGACATCGCCTTCCGGGCGCGCCGGCTCGCCGACGGCGGCCTCGAGCGCCTGTTCGCCGACCTCGACCCGAGCATCCGCTTCGACGGCGACACCCTGGAGGTGGGCGGGCGTGGCGAGGGCCACCGCGACCTCGCCGGCGAGGGGCTGGTGCTGATGCCCAGCGCCTTCATCTGGCCGGGCGTGGTGCTGATGCTCGACCTGCCCTGGCAGCCGACCCTGATCTACCCGGCCCGCGGGATCGCCGGCCTGTGGCAGGCACCGTCCACCCAGCCGTCCGCCGCGCTCGGCCGCCTCCTCGGCCGCACCCGCGCCAAGCTCCTGCTCGCCCTCGCCGAGCCGGCCTCCACCGCCGTCCTCGCCCGCCGCTTCGGCCAGAGCCCAAGCGGCGTCTCCGAGCACCTGTCCGCCCTCCGCGACGCCGGCCTGCTCAGCTCCTACCGCGTCCGCCACGAGGTCATCTACGAACGCACTCCCCTTGGCATCGCCGTCGCCGGCGCGGCCGCGTCTACGGGGCGAGCTCGGTGAGCAGGAGCGTCTCCGCCAGGCAGGCGCGCTCGAAGTCGCCAAGGTGCAGGCTCTCGTCGGCGCCGTGGGCACGGGAGTCGGGGTCGGCGCCGGCGCTGGTGACCAGGATCGCCGCGGCCGGGTACGCCTCGGCGAACGCCGCCACGAACGGGATCGACCCGCCGTTGCCCGCCTCGATCAGGTCGCTGCCGAAGGCCTGGCGGAACGCCGTGTGTGCGGCCTCGAACGCCGCTCCCCGCGCCTGGATGGCGTACGGCGGTCCGGCCTCGCCCTCCACGATCTCCACCCGCGCCCCCCACGGCGCGTGGTCGCGGAGGTGGCGGGCCAGCGCCGCCCGTGCCCGCACCGGGTCGTCCCCCGGCGCCAGCCGCACGCTGACCTTCGCGCGGGCCACCGGGGCCAGCGTGTTGGAGGCGTCGGCCACGCGGGTGGCGTCGATCGCCAGCACCGTCGCCGCCGGCCTTGCCCAGACCCGCTGGGCGACGGCGCCGTGGCCGAGCAGCTGCACGCCGTCGAGCACGGAGGCCTCGGCCCGGAACTGCTCCTCCGGGTAGTCGACCTGCGGCGGCTCGGCGCTGGCCAGCCCGTCGATGGCGACGTTGCCCTGCTCGTCGTGGAGGGTTGCCAGCAGGCGGCACAACGCGGTCAGCGCGTCAGGGGCCGCGCCGCCGTAGCCACCGGAGTGCACGGCGTGCCGCAGGGTCCGCAGCTCCACGACGCAGTCGACCAGGCCGCGCAGGGAGGTCGTGAGGGTGGGCCGGCCGAGCTCGAAGTTGCCGCTGTCGGCCAGCACGATGACGTCGGCCGCGAGCCGCTCGCGGTGGCGCTCCAGGAACGCCCCGAGCGTGGGTGACCCGATCTCCTCCTCCCCCTCGACGAACACCGTGACCCCGACCGGCGGCCGCCCGCCGTAGGCCCGCAGCGCCGCGAGGTGGGCGGCGATCCCGGCCTTGTCGTCGGAGGATCCGCGGCCGTACAGGCGGCCGTCGCGTTCGGCCGGCTCGAACGGCGGGCTCAGCCAGCCGGCCGGGTCGCCGGCAGGCTGGACGTCGTGGTGGGCGTACAGCAGCACCGTCGGCGCGCCTGGGGGCGCCGGGTAGCGGGCGAGCACGGCAGGCTGGCCGCCGTCGACGTCGTCCAGGATCTCCACCGCCGGCGTGCCGACCCCGCGGAACAGGTCGGCGGTCATGGCCGCGGAACGGCGCACCTCCGCGGCGGCGCCGGGGTCGGCGCTCACCGAGCGGACCCGGATCAGGGCTTCCAGGTCGGCCCGGACGCCGGGCAGGACCTGCCGGACGGCCTCGCGAAGCGCATCGGTCATGTCGGTGCTCGGCTCCTCGCTCGTTCCCGCTCGGAAAGACCGCAGCCTACCGGGCCGGCTCGGCTGGGGCCATGTCAGGCGGCCGGCCGCCTCAGCGCCGGCGCTCCCGCGGAGTCGGCTGGAGGGCTGCGCTGACCTGCTCTGGGGTGCGGCCGGCGATCACCACCAGCTTGTCGCGGCCGCGCTGGCCGGCGGCCAGGCGTAGGTCGCGCCGGCGCAGGCCGAGCCGGCCGGCGAGGAACTCCAGCAGCGCCGCGTTGGCCCGTCCCTGCACCGGCGGGGCGGCCAGCCGCACCCGCAGCGCACCGCCGTGCGGCCCGGCGACCTCGGTGGCGTTCGCCCCTGGCACCACCCACACGCGCACGCTCGCCCCCACCGGGTGGGCCCCGACCGCTCCCGTCACGGGGCCAGGCGGGCGACGACCTCGCCGTGGAGGAGCATGCCGCGCTCGGTCAGGCGGATCCCGGGGTCGGGGGCGAGCAGCCCGGCCGAGCGCAGCTCGGCGGCGGCGGCGCCGTGTGGGTCCACGCCGAGGGCCCGGGCCTCGTCCGGGTCGAGCCCGTCGGCGGTCCGCAGGCGAAGGGCGAGCGCCTCGAAGCGGGCGGCGGCGGCGGCCAGCCGCTCCCGGCCGGCGGTCGGCCGCCGGCCCTCGCCCACCGCGGCCAGGTAGGCGGGCACCCCGGCGACGTTCCAGCTCCTGGTCTCGCCGAGGAACTCGTGGGCGCCGGCGCCGAGGCCGAGGTAGCGGCCGCGCCGCCAGTAGGTGAGGTTGTGGCGGCTGGCGTGCGCCGGCAGCCGCGAACCGTCCGGCGCTGCATGCGGCGCCGAATGCATGACCGGCCCTCTGGCCCAGTTGGAGACCTCGTAGTGGCCGTAGCCGGCGCCGGCCAGGGTGGTGCAGGCCGTCTCGTAGCGGTCGGCCAGCAGGTCCTCGTCGGGTGGCCGCATGCGGCCGGCGGCGACCAGGCGGCCGAACCTGGTCGCCGGCTCGACCGTCAGCGCGTAGGCCGACAGGTGCTCCGGGGCGAGCCGGACCGCCGCGGCCAACGTGGCCGCCCAGGAGGCGGCGTCCTCGCCGGGGCCGCCGTAGATCAGGTCGAGGTTGACCGCCGCCACCCCGGCGGCCCGCAGCGTGGCCACCGCGGCGGCCGGCCTGGCAGCGTCGTGGGTGCGGCCGAGGGCGGTGAGCACCCGCTCGTCGAAGCTCTGCGCGCCCATCGAGACCCTGGTGGCGCCGGCCGCGACCAGCCCGTCGGCCACCGCCCGGTCGACCGTCTCCGGGTTGGCCTCCACGGTCACCTCCACCTCGGGCGCGTGCGGCAGCAGCTCGCGCAGGCGGCGGAGCACCCTGCCCAGGTCGCCGGGGGGCAGCAGGGTTGGGGTCCCGCCGCCGACGAACACGCTGGTCACGGTGGGCGGTTGCGGGCCGAGGGCGGCCGCCGCCAGCGCCGCCTCCTGCAGCAGGGCGGCGGCATAGGGCCGGTGCAGCCCCTGCATGCCGGTGTAGGTGACGAAGTCGCAGTAGTGGCAGCGGCTCAGGCAGAACGGCACGTGCACGTAGACCC
>DASYRU010000040.1:0-3091 GCA_036004165.1 Actinomycetota bacterium | reverse complement strand
CGCCTCGCCGTCCTTGTTGCGCAGGATGCCGCCCTCGCCGCGGGCCGCCTCCGACAGCAGCACCCCGAGCCGGTACAGGCCGGTCGGGTGGAACTGGAAGAACTCCATGTCCTCCATGGGCACGCCGCGGCGGTAGCAGACGCCCGGCCCGTCGCCGGTGAGCGCGTGGGCGTTGGAGGTGATCTTGAACATCTTGCCGAAGCCGCCGGTGCAGAACACCACCGACTTGGCCCGGAACACGTGCAGCTCCCCGGTGGCCAGCTCGTAGGCGACCACCCCGGCCGCCCGGTCGTCGGCCAGCAGCAGGTCGAGCACGTAGAACTCGTCGAAGAAGGTGGTGCCCTGCTTGACGTTCTGCTGGAAGAGGGTCTGCAGGATCATGTGGCCGGTGCGGTCGGCCGCGAAGCAGGAGCGCCGCACCGCGCCCTTGCCGTGGTGGTGGGTGTGGCCGCCGAAGCGGCGCTGGTCGATCCTGCCGTCCGGGGTGCGGTTGAACGGCATCCCCATGTGCTCGAGGTCGTAGACCGCCTCGATCGCCTCGCGGCACATGATCTCGGCCGCGTCCTGGTCGACCAGGTAGTCGCCGCCCTTGATGGTGTCGAAGGTGTGCCACTCCCAGTTGTCCTCTTCGACGTTGGCCAGGGCGGCGCACATCCCGCCCTGGGCGGCGCCGGTGTGGGAGCGGGTCGGGTACAGCTTGGTGATGACCGCCGTCCTGGCCCTCTTGGAGCTCTCCAGCGCGGCCCGCAGGCCGGCCCCTCCGGCGCCGACGATCACCACATCGTAGGTGTGCTGCTCGGTCATCGATCCCTACCCTTGCGGCGTGAACACGAAGATCGTCAGCGTCCCCAGCGCCCAGGTGAGGCCGACGACGACGGCGTTGAGGCTCTGGTACAGCAGGCGCCTGCCGGCGCTGCGGGCGTAGTCGTCGATGATCACCCGCAGGCCGTTGCCGCCGTGCAGCAGCGCCAGGGTCAGCAGCGCGAAGTCGTACACCCGCCAGAACGGGTTGGCCCAGCGGCCGGACACGAAGGCGAAGTTGACCCGGTCGAGCCCGCCGTCGAACACGTGCATGATCGCGAAATGGGCCAGCACCAGCAGCACCAGCAGCACGCCGGAGACGCGCATGAAGATCCAGGCGTACAGCTCGAAGTTGCCCCTCGCCGGCCTGACCTCGGCGTCCACGCTACAGTTCCTCGACGATGTGGGCGCCGATGGCGATCACCGGCGGGACCGCCAGGAGCACGAACAGCACCGTCTGCACCCACAGCATCTGGCGTTGCCGCGCCACCCCCTGGGACCAGAAGTCGAACAGAATGATCCGCAGCCCGTTCAGCGCGTGGAAGATGACCAGCACCGCCAGGCCGATCTCGAGCAGGCCGATGAACGGGTTGCGGTAGGTGTCCATGACGCGGTTGTAGGCTTCGGGGGAGACGTTCAGCAGGGCCTGATCGGTCACGTGGGCGAACAGGTAGAAGAGAATCGCCACCCCGGAGATGCGGTGCAGGACCCAGGTCCACATCCCCTCGCGGCCACGGTAGAGCGTTCCGAGGCGCTGCATCCCTTGGGAGCCACCTCCTCGCCGGCTGTCGGCGCTCCGACTCTACCATCGGGTATCTGGCCTGTCGTTCCGAGGGAAGCCGCTGCTCAGAAGCGGTTTTGGGGGTCCCGGGGTCGGGGACGTATCGTTGAGTGTCAGGATGTCGTCCGATGCCGCCGAGCGGCTCGTCGCAGGCCGCTGGAATTTGCAGGCCGCGCTCCGCCGCGGCCACGCCGGCGTCGTCTGGCGCGCCACCGACCTGGAAGGCGGCGCGCCGCTGGCGGTCGAGGAGCTGGAGCTGCCTGCCGGGATGGGCGACGCCGAATGGGCGGAGCTCTGGACGCAGGTCACCCGCCAGGTGCGGGCGGCGGCCGGCCTCGGCCACCCGGGGATGGTCGGCCTCCGCGACGTGGTCGCCGAGAACGGCCGCGTCTACGTGGCCACCGAGCTGCTGGAGGCGCTCACCCTCGACGAGCTGGTCGCCAAGCACGGCCCGCTGCCGTCCAAGCGGGTCGCCCAGATCGGCCTCGACGTCCTTGACGTGCTGGAGGCGGCGCACGCCGCTGGCCTCGCCCACCTCGACCTGCGTCCAGGCAACGTCCTGGTCGCCGCGGACGGCCGGGCGCGACTGGCCGGCCTCGGGCTGGCCGCCCTGCGCGGCGACCGCAGGCTCGGCCCGGCCGGGGCGGGTGCCCCCTACCTGGCCCCCGAACAGGCAAGAGGCGACCCGGCCGGGCCACCCGCCGACCTCTGGGCGCTCGGGGCGACCCTGTACTTCGCGGTCGAGGGGGAGGCGCCCTTCGGCGGCGACGGCGGGCAGGGGGCGACCTCCGCGGTCCTCGGCGAGCGGCCCCGGCAGGCGGTGCTGGCGGGCCAGCTCACCTCGGCCCTCGGCGCCCTGCTGACCAAGCCCGTCGGCGGCCGCCCGACCGTGGCGGAGACCCGTCGCCTGCTGGAGCCGCTCGCCGGTCGGCGCCCGACCGTCGCTCCCCGCGCCGCCGCACCGGCCACCCAGGGGTGGGGCTGGGCGCCGGCCAGGCCCGGCGCGGCCGGCCCGGTGGCGCCCGGCCGCGCCGCCCGCGCGGGCATGGACCCGGAGCTGCGGCGGCTGCTGCTGATCGCCGGCGGCTCGGTGCTGCTGGCCCTGCTGTCGTTCGTGGTCGCCGTCGCCGTGATCGGCGACCCGCTCGGGGTCCGCTCCCGCGCGCCGTCGACGGTGGCCACCGTCCCGCCGACCACGTCCCCGCCTTCCACGACCCTCCCGCCCACGACCTCGCCGGCCTCCCAGGCGGTGGTGCCGCCCGGCTGGTCGGTCCACACCGACCCTGCCACCGGCTACCAGGTGGCGGTGCCTCCCGGCTGGCGCGTGGAACGCGACGGCGACAGCCGCACCGAGTTGCACGACGGCGGTTCGCCGACGGTCCTGCGCATCGACTGGCGGCAGGAGGTCCAGGCGGACCCGGTCGCCGCCGAGCAGCAGGCCGGCCAGGACTACGCCGACGACGTCAACGACTACCAGCAGGCGCGGCTGGAGCCGGCCGAGTTCAAGGG
>DASYRU010000039.1:0-4616 GCA_036004165.1 Actinomycetota bacterium | reverse complement strand
GAACTTCAACATCTCCGTGTTCATCTACTTCATCGTCAGCGCCATCCTCATCATCGTGGTGATCGGCATCCTGCTCCTGCCCGCGATCGGGATCGCCTGGGTGGTCCTGACGGTGATCGCGACGGTGCGGGCCAACAACGGTGAGGCCTACCGCTACCCGCTCAGCATCAGATTCGTGACCTGAGCCGCTGGCGCCCGAGGAGCCGGGCGGAACCCATGCGCGAAGCAAAGCATGAACCATGCCGGGCATGGGAAGTATCACCCAGATGGTCCGCCCTGCTCCGAAGGAGGGGCCCATGAGGCGAAGGCTCGCCGTAGGGGGCGTGCTCGCAGCCCTGCTGGTCTCGATCTTGGCCGCCATGCCCGGCGCGTCAGCCGCCCAGAGCGGCAGCGCCGGCAACTACATCGTCGTCCTCAAGAGCACCGCCAGCAGCCCAGCCACGCTGGCCAGCCAGCATGCCAGCAGATACGGGGCCAGGGTCGGCCACGTCTACCGGCACGCGCTGAAGGGCTACAGCGCGACCCTGTCATCGACCCGCCTTGCGGCCCTGCGGGCCGACCCCAACGTCGCCGCAGTGGTGGCCGACCTGCCGGTGCACGCCTTCGCCCAGACCCTGCCGACCGGCATCAACCGCATCGACGGCGAGCTGTCCAGCACCGTCTCCGGCAACGGCAGCGGCGCCGTCAACGTCGACATCGCCATCATCGACACCGGCATCGGCCCCAACACCGACCTCAACATCGTCGGCGGCACCAACTGCGTCGGCGGCAGCAGCTTCAACGACGACAACGGCCACGGCACCCACGTCGCCGGCACCGCGGCGGCCCGCGACAACGCCGACGGCGTGGTCGGCGTCGCTCCAGGGGCACGCCTCTACGCCGTCAAGGTGCTGAACGCCGCCGGGTCGGGCACCACCTCGCAGATCATCTGCGGCATCGACTGGGTCACCGCCCGCGCCAGCACGATCGAGGTCGCCAACATGAGCCTCGGCGGCCAGAGCTTCTTCGGCTCGTTCTCGGGCTGCAGCTCCAGCTTCGACCCGATGCACGGGGCCATCTGCCGCTCGGTCTCCGCCGGCGTCACCTACGCGGTCGCCGCCGGGAACTCCGCCGCCAACGCCAACAACTTCGTGCCGGCCACCTACAGCGAGGTGATCACCGTCTCGGCGCTGGCCGACTTCAACGGCCAGCCGGGCGGCGGCGCGGCCGCGACCTGCCGCGCGGACACCGACGACACCTTCGCGAACTTCTCCAACTTCGGCGCCGACATCGACCTGATCGCCCCGGGGGTCTGCATCCTGTCGAGCGCCCCGGGCGGCGGCTTGGCCACCTTCAGCGGCACCTCGATGGCCAGCCCGCACGTGGCGGGCGCCGCAGCCCTGTACAAGTCGACTCACGCCAGCGCCACCCCGGCCCAGGTCAAGTCTGCCCTGCAGGCCGCCGGCAACCTGAACTGGAACAACGCCGACGACCCCGACCCCACCAAGGAGCGGCTGCTGAACGTCGACGCCTTCTGAGTCAGCCGACCGGGCGGACGGCGCCGGCGTAGCTGCTGCGCCAGATCGACGAGGTCCGCACGACCGCGCCGGTGTAGGGCGCCTCGACCATCAGGCCCCTGCCGATGTACATGCCGACGTGGTGGATGGTGCTGGGGCTGCCGGGGTTGTCGGCGAAGAAGACCAGGTCGCCGGCTGCCAGCTGCATGCGGTCGACCGGCCGCACGCCGGCGTAGGCGGCGAACTGGGCGCGCGAGACCCGCGGGATGGTGACGCCGGCGGCCGCGTAGGCGAAGCTGGTCAGCCCGGAGCAGTCGAACTCGCTCGGCCCCTCGGCGCCCCACTGGTAGGGGGCGCCGAGCTGCGCCAGCGCGACCGCCACCGCCTTCCTTGCCGCCGCGCTGGCCCGCCCGTCCAGCGCCGGAACCTGGCCGCGGGCCTGGGCGGAGGCCATGAAGTCGGCGAAGGCGGCCCGCTGGCTCGCCTCCTCGCGTTGCCGCTCCTCCTCGATGAGGACGGCCACCCGCCGGTCCATGGTGCGCAGCTCGCGCCGGATGCCTGCGGCCAGACGCTCGGCCTGGTTCCGCTTCTTGTCGAGCCCCTGGGCCGCCTGTGCCTGCTCCACCAGCCGGGCCGACAGCTTCGCGCGGGTCGCGTCGAGCTTGGTCTTGGCCCGCTCGACCCGCTCCACCAGAGCCATGTCGGCCTCCAGGACGGCCCGTTGCAGGGGGAGCCGTTGCAGCGCGTCGGCCGGGTCGGCGGCGCCGATCAGCCCCGACACGAACCAGCCGGGCCCGGCGATGTAGCTGCTGCGGGCCCGCTCGTCCAGCTCGCCCTGGACGGTGGCCAGCTCGCGCTCGGCGGCGCGGCGCCGCTGGTCGAGCCCGGAGGCCTCGGTCAGCAGCTTCACCCCGCGCTCGTAGGCCTCCTCGAGCTCCTCCGACAGCACCTCGAGGCGGTTGTGCTGGGTGTCGAGTTTGGCCCGCAGCCGGGCCGCCTCGGCCCGAAGGGCGGGCAGGTCGTCGGCCTCCACGGCCCGGGCGGTGCTCCCGGTGCCGCGGCTCGACGCCTTCGGCGCCGCCGGCTTCACGGTGGTGGTGGTCAGGCCGTATCCGGGCCGCACCTTCGCGCCGTCGGGGTCGGCGGGGCCGGCCAGCGCGGCGGGAGTGCCGAGCAGCCCGACGGCCAGCACGGCCGCGACCGCGGCGCGGCCGAGCCGTGCAGGGCCGGGGACCGGCCGCCGGAGCAGCCGGCGGGGGCTGCGGCCCACGCTCCGTCGGGTTGGGGGCATGGCTCCTCCGGGCGGCTCGACGATCTCCTGCTGGCTTCGACGAGGGTTCGGCCGAACCCCGCCGGCGGTTGGCGGCGTAGGGCGGAAGCCAGCCATTTGCCGTAGTGGAACTACGCTCGGCTGGGCGATCCGCGGGTGCCTCCCGCCCGAACGTCGGGATGAGGAGCCGCAAACGATGGAGGAGCCGCTCGTGCGACGTCGCCGGATCGCCACCCTTGCCGCCGCCCTGGCCGTCTGCGTCCTGGCCGTGCCCACCATCGCCCGGGCCCAGGCTCGCCAGCAGGGCCGGGCAATGGTCCGGGTCGCCCACTTCTCGCCCGACGCCTCCTACGTCGACGTCTACATGGTCAGCCTCAACCGCAAGCAGCTGTTCCCCAACGTCTTCTACAAGTCGGTCTCCAGCTACTGGGCGGTCTCCGCCGGGGCGTTCACCTACGAGGTGCGGCCGGCGGGGGCGACGCCGGAGTCGGACCCGGTGATCCAGGTCAAGGGCAGCCTGCAGGCCGGCAAGGCCTACACGGTGGTGGCGGTCGGTCCCAAGGAGCGGCTGCAGGGGGTGCTGTTGCGCGACGACATGACCCCGCCGGCAGCCGGCATGGCCAAGGTCCGCTTCCTCGACGCCGCGTTGAACCTGCCACCCGTCGACATCGCGCTGTCCGGCGGCCGGGTGCTCTCCAGCGGCGTGGACTTCCCCAAGCCGACCCGCTACGCGCAGCTCGCCTCCGGCAGCTACCAGGTGCAGGCCCGCCGTGCGGGCGGCAGGTCCGTGCTGGTCGACGGCAAGGTCGCCGTCAGACCGGGCACGGTCACCTCGGTCGCGCTGCTGGGCGGGGCCGGCAAGCCGCGGGAGCTGTTCGCCTTCGGCGACGCCGCCGGCAGCCGGGCGGCGCCGAGCGGCGGCATCCGTACCGGGGCGGGCGGCACCGCGACCTCGTCCAGCGCAGCGGCCCCTCCGGAGCCCCTTGCCCCCGTCCGTCCGGCTCCCGCCGCGCTCGCCGGCGGCGGGCTGCTCACGCTGCTCGCGCTGAGCGTGGCGGCCGCCGTCGCCCACCGGCTGCGGCTCTCGGCCTGACCGATGGGCGCCGTCCGCCGCCCCCGGCGCATCCCGGCCGCCTCCCGCGCGACCGCCGCGGTGGCGGTTGCTGCGCTGGCGGCGCTCCTCGCCCTCGGCGGCTGCGCGCCCGGAGGAGCCCAGCCGGCCGGCTCCGGCGCGGCCGCCCCCGCGTCCCCGGCGCCGCAGGCGCGCGGCACCGTGGGGTCCGATCGGGCCGCGCAGGCCGGCGCGACCACCCCCGGTCCCGCCGGGCCGCGGCTGGGTGCGGACCTGCCGGCCACCCCGCCGCAGGCGCCCGGATTCGAGGTGGCTGGCCTGCCCGGCCAGCTGACCCCGCCGGGACCCGCCTCCCCGCCGCTGCGGCTGACCATCCCTTCCATCGGCGTGACCACGCGCCTGCTGCGCCTGGGCCTGGAGGCCGACGGCAGCATGCAGGTCCCGGTCGACTTCGACCGGGCCGGCTGGTTCGCCAAGGGCCCGACGCCCGGCCAGGTCGGGCCGGCGGTGATCGCCGGGCACGTCGACTCGCGCACCGGCCCGGCGGTCTTCTACCGGCTGCGCGAGCTGCGCGCCGGCGACACCGTCCAGGTCGAGCGGGCCGACGGCACCCGCCTGCGCTTCGTGGTGGAAGACGCGCGGCGCTACCCGAAGACGTCGTTCCCGACCGCGGCCGTGTTCGGCCCCGCGCCGTGGGCCGCCCTGCGGCTGGTCACCTGCGGCGGCGACTTCGACCGCTCGGCACGCAGCTACCGGGACAACCTGGTGGTGTTCGCCC
>DASYRU010000038.1:0-3835 GCA_036004165.1 Actinomycetota bacterium | reverse complement strand
GAGTGAGCGGGAGAAGAAGGTTATTCAGCTGCGGTTTGGGTTGACGGATGGCCACCCTCGGACGTTGGAGGAGGTTGGTCGGGAGTTTGGGGTGACGCGGGAGCGGATCCGGCAGATCGAGTCGAAGACGCTGTCGAAGTTGCGCCATCCCTCCCGGAGCCAGAAGCTCCGCGACTACCTCGAATAGCGAGAGCGGCCAACCGTCGTAGTGCCGGGCGCCCCTAGCTGGGGCGCCCGCTGCGTGTGGCCGACGGCGTCTCGGTCGGGGTCCCTTCGCCGCTGTCCTTGGCGGACGGCGACGTCCCGGACGAACTCGACGTCTTGGCGGTGGCGACCTTGGCCTCGTCGCCGGCCTTGGCCGTGTCCGGCTTGGACTCGCCTGGCTTGGATTCGCCGGCCACGTAGCCCTTTGCCTTGTTCGCCTGGTCGGCCAGGTTGCTCGAGACCTGCTCGACCTTGCGGCTGGTCGCGCTCGACACCCGGTCCTTGCCGACGTTGACCGTCTTGCCGACCTCATCGGTCAGCCGCTGCACCCCCGGGTTGTCCAGGAATGCCCGCGTCGCCTCAACGATCTGCTGGTAGCGCTCACGACCAGCCTTGGTCCCCAGCACGTATCCGGCACCGAGGCCGACCAGCAAGCCTGACCTGAACTTCATCGCTACCTCCCTGGGAGCGGTCCCGTCTATCCTGTCTACCCCACCCGACCATCTAGAATCCCTCGGGCACGGGCCTGCCCGGCTGCAGCCACCCATTATCGTTCCAGCGGCCGACGGATGCGCCCGCCTGGGTGGGCCAGTTCGTCGCCGTTCTCCCGCAACCGAGATGAAGAGCCGCCTACCGCTCGTGTACCATCACGCCCGGCCGCCGGACCACAGGTCCGGCAGGCACTTGCCATCCGGCGTAGCTCAATCGGCAGAGCGGGGCCCTGTTAAGGCCAAGGTTGTAGGTTCGAGTCCTACCGCCGGAGCGAACCAGAGGTACAACCTGATGATCACCCTGGCCCGCGGCGGCCAGGGTGATCTCTATTTGGGCAGTATGCTCCTTATGGTCATAGCTGATGGTCAGGCGCAGGCTCTCCAGCAGCTCGCGTAGCGGCTCGGCGGGCAGAGCGCGCAGGTCCTCGCCGAGCAGCGGCAGCGTGGCCAGTAGCTCGCGCACCGCGGCGGGGTCGGGCGGCGCCGGGGGCGTCTCGTCGGCGAGCTTGGCCAGCGCCGCCTGGCGATCGACGAGGTCGCGGCGGAGTTCGGCGATGCGCTCGGCGATCGGCTGTCGCGCTTCCGCCGAGGTCTGTTCGTCCTCCAGTGCCAGGACCTGTCGGCGGAGCCGCGCCTGGAGGTCGCCAACCTCGCGCTCCAGCTCTGCCGCGCGGGCACGGGCGGGTGCGGCAGAGTCAGGAGGGTCGGCGGCGGCGAGTACCATCGGGCGCCATGGTGACGGAGCATGCCGGCGGTAGGGCGCGTGAGCGCCCGGAGCTGCTGCTGCCGCGGCATGTGGGCGACCTGGTCCGCCTGGCTGCTGCCGTCGCGCTCCTGGTCGCGACGGCGGAGCTGGTCCACCGCGACCGCGTCGCCGCGCTTGAGGTCGACGCGTTCCGGCTGGTCAACGATCTGCCGGGCTTTCTGTCCCCGCCGGTGTGGGCGATCATGCAGCTTGGCAACCTGCTCGCGGTGCCTGCCGTGGCGGCCCTCGCCGCGCTGACCCGCCGCTTCCGCCTCGCCGTGAACCTGCTGGTCGCCGGCGTGGGCGTCTGGTTCCTGGCGATCCTGGTCAAGGGTCTGGTCGAGCGCGGCCGCCCCGCCCACTTCCTGCACGACGTGCACATCCGCGGTGTGCCCGCCAGTGGGCTTGGTTACGTGTCCGGCCACGCTGCGGTGGCGGTGGCGCTGGCCTCGGTGGCCAGCCCGTATCTTGGGCGGCGCGCCAGGCCGCTGGTGTGGGGGCTGGCGATCACGGTCTGCCTCTCGCGCCTTTACGTCGGGGCGCACCTGCCCTTGGACGTGGTCGGCGCCGCCGCCGTCGGCTGGGCGGCGGGCGCCCTTGTCCACCTGCTGCTCGGCGCACCTGGCGGGCGGCCCTCACCCGCCAGGGTCGCCCGGGCCCTGGCCAGCGCCGGGCTCGGCCCCACCACGGTGGTCGCCCTGGGGGAGCCTGACGTTCCCCGTGCCGCCCACTTCCTGGCCACCACGCCGGCCGGCGGGGAGCTGTTTGTGAAGTTCATCCCCAGCGAGCGGCGCAACCAGGACCGCATCTATCGGGCGTGGCGGGCGCTGATTCGCCGCGGCCGCGCTGGCCCAGGCTCCGGCTCACCGTCGGAGCAGGTCGCGCGCGAGGCGTCCATGGTCCTGCTGGCCGCCGCCGGCGGGGTTCGCGTGCCCAGGGTCGTGCTGGCCCGCGCCACCGGCAGCGGCGATGGGCTGCTGGTGCTGGACTGGATTCGGGGCGTGCCCCTGGCCGGGCTGGACCCTTCCCGGCTGGACGACGGCCTGCTGGCCGAGCTGTGGCGGCAGGTCGCCCTGCTCCACGCCGCCCGCATCGCCCACCACGACCTGAATCGGGCAAGCGTCGTCGTGGACGAGCCACGCCAGCCGTGGCTGGTCGACTTCGACGCGGCCGAGGCGCTCGCCGGCGACCAGGCGCTTGCCGCGGACGTCGCCGAACTGCTCGTCTCGCTGGCCACGGTCGTCGAGCCGGAGGCGGCGCTGGCCGGGGCCGGGCGCCAGCTCGGGTTGGCCGCGCTGCACGAGGCGCTGGGATCCTCCCGCCCACCACCCGGCCTTACCGCCTCGACCCGCGCGGACCTGCGCGCCCGGCCGGGCCTGTGGGACGAGCTCCGCAGCCTGGCACGCGCCCCCGCAGCCGTCAGCGACCGGCGGGCACGGCGCCGAGGAACCCCGTCACCGCGTCGATGAGCGCGGTTGGCCGGGTGGCGTGGGTATGGTGGGCGACGTCGCCCAGCTGGGCGGGTGGCACCGGCCGACGTGAAGGTCCAGGTGTCTTGCGGCAGCTGACGCGGCAACGCCAGGGCAAGGGTTGCCGCATCGGCGCGTGGCTCCGTACGATCAGCCAGCAGTCGCCCGTGACGATCGGCTCAGGCGAATCGGGTCGCACCTGGACCGACCGCAGTGGCATCCGGAGACTTGCGCGGCGGGCACCGCGCTGGCGACGGGGGATGATGAGCACCTTCCGGACGTGGGTCCTGTCGGTTCGGCCTCCCGGACCGGAGGGACGGCCGCCGAAGGCGGGGCGGGTGCCGTGAGGCGTATCCGCCGCGACCTGACCGTGCTGGTGGCCAGCCTGGCGGTGTTCGCGGTCTGCGCGGGGATCGTGGCCGACGGGCGGGTCGGTCCGGCCGAGCGGGCGGTGTTCCACGCCATCAACGGGCTGCCCGGCTGGCTGTACCGGCCCATGCTGGTCTTTCAGTACCTGGGCGTGCTGGCGGTGCCGCTGGTGGTCGCCGCCGGCGCGTTGGCGTTTCGGCGTTGGCGGCTGGCCGTGGCGCTGGTGCTGGTGGTGCCCTTGAAGCTCGCCGCGGAGAAGGTCCCCAAGCAGCTGGTGCAGCGCGAGCGTCCGGGCACGACGGTCCCGGACGCGATCCTGCGCGGGGTGCCCCACGGTGGGCTGAGCTTTGTCTCCGGGCACGCCATCATCACCTTCGCCATCGCGGGGCTGCTGGCGCCGGTGCTGCCGCGCCGCTGGGCGGTGGTCGCCTTCGTGCTCGCCACGCTCAACGCCATGGCACGCGTGTACCTGGGGGCGCACAACCCGCTGGACGTGGTCGGCGGGGCGGCGGTCGGCCTGGCGATCGCCGCCGCGCTGGACCTGGTCCTAGATGTCG
>DASYRU010000037.1:0-8217 GCA_036004165.1 Actinomycetota bacterium | reverse complement strand
GGTGGCGTGCAGCCCCAGCCCCGGCTCGTCCAGCAGCAGGACGACGTCCTCCGCCTCGCGCAGCTCCGAGAACGCGGCCAGGAACGAGAAGAACCAGACGAAGCCTCCGGAGCGCTCGCCGAAGTTCATCGTCACCCGGTGCCGGTCGTTGCGGATGCGCACGTCCAGGAAGGGCGGGGGGCCGGGCGCGCCCGCGCCGGAGCGGAAGTCGACGTCCAGCTCGACGGCCAGCTCGGGGTTCTGGCTCCAGTAGCGGAACACCTCCTCGGTGATCGAGTTGGCGGCGCTCTCCAGCGCCGCCTTGCGGGCCTCGTACTCGGACTCGACGAACTCGTCGGCGGCGACCCCTGCCAGCCGCAGCAGCGCAAGGGCGGTCCGCTCGCCCGGCAGCAGCTGGTCGGCCGCGGTCTTCTGCAGCCGGGGGATCGACACCCGGCCAGGCATCACGCTGTAGCCGTCGAAGTAGAGGAACAGCGGCAGGCGGGAGGCCAGCAGGCTGCCCAGCTCGGCCACGGGATCGCGGCCACGCAGCTCGTCCAGCAGCTCCGCGACCTCGGCCGGGCGTGCACCGGCCGGCTCGGCCTCCAGCCTGCGCAGCAGCTCCTCGAGCGACGCGCAGCCGTCCGCCATGCGAGGGTCGAGGCCGGCCCTGACCAGGACGTTGCGGGCGTGACGGTGCTGGTCGTAGTGAAGGACGAGGCGCTGGCGGTCGGCGTAGGTCCGCTCGACCTTGAGCTCGCGGGAGGTGAGCACGTCCGGCCCGAAGCGCTCACCGACCAGCTCGAGGTCGGCGTCCGACAGCTCGAAGCTGGCCGTGATCGGTGTGGTCTCGGCGATCACGGCCCGGTCGCGCCCGCGCAGGCGGCGTGGGTAGTCGCGCAGCTCGTCGAAGCCGCGGGCTCCTCCGGCGATCGGGTTGGCCTGGAACAGCGCCTCGAGAAAGGCGGTCTTGCCGCTCTCGTTCCTACCGACCAGACAGGTCACGTCCGGCTCGAAATGGACGGTCCCCGAATCTTCGATACTCCGGAACTTCTGCACCAACGCCGACTTCAGGATCACCGCACACTCCGCCTCGAACGGCCGGCGCCCGGGAATCTATGCAACCTTTTCCGGTGAGCGCCAATCGCCACATTCGAGCCCGATTCGTGACGTCAAGCCACGTAGATTGCGTAGGGAAGCTGCAAAGGACTGCGTGGTGACCGGCTGCGCCCGGAAACGTAGGCTCCGCCGGGCCGGCGTCGCCCGTGGCGAGGAGTGTTGGACGTGGCGTTGCGGTTGCTCAGCCAGGTCCGAGGCACGCTGCCGCAGGGCCGCTCCCTGCCGGACGACGTCTGGCGGGGCCGGCACCGCGCGATCCTGATCATCCTCTGGGCCCACGCCGCCGGCCTCGTCGTGCTGCTGGCGCTCGGCCGTCACGGGCTGGGCGGAGCGCTCTCGGTGCTGCTGGTGGTCGCCGCGGCGGCGCTCGCCACCGCCCCGTGGGGTGGTCGCCGCTGGCGGTCGGCGGTGGCCACCTTCGGGCTGCTGTCGGCCTCCGGCGCCCTCGTCGCCCTCGGCGGCGGCGCCGTGGAGCTGCAGTTCCATTTCGTGGTGGCGATCGCCCTGATCATGCTCTACCAGGACGGGTTCCCGCTGCTGATCGCGGTGGGCTTCGTGGCCATCCACTACGGGGCCGGCGCGGTGCTGGAGGCGGCCGGCGTGCTGCGTCCCCCACAGCTGTGGACCAGCCCCTGGCTCCGCGCCGCCGTCGGGGAGCTGCTGATCCTGGCGGCGGCGGTCGCCAACCTGGCCACCTGGCGGCTGAACGAGGACAGCCGGGCGGAGGCGGAGCTCTCCTACCGCCGCCTCTACGAGGGCGAGCGGGCGGTCGTGCGCGAGCTGCAGCAGTCGCAGCGGCTCAAGGACGAACTCTACAACGTCGTCTCCCACGAGCTGCGCACCCCGCTGACGGGGATCCTCGGGTTCGGGGAGCTGCTGCTCGCCCGCGACGGCCGTCTCACCCCGACCGAGCGACGGGAGCATCTGAGTCGCGTCCTGCGCGAAGCCCGCCGGCTGCAGCGGGTGGTCGACAACCTCGTCTACTCCTCCAAGATCATCCAGCAGGACGGCACCGCGGTCGCCAACCTCCGGGGGGTCGTGCTGGCGGTGGCCGAGGACCTCGAGGACGTTCCCGGCCGGGACCGGGTCGATCTGCAGATCGAGGTGCCCGCCGGTGCCGAGGTTTCCATCCCGGCCGAGGCACTGCGGCTGGTGACGGTCAACCTGCTCGGCAACGCGCTGAAGTACGCCACCCCGCTGACCATGGTGCGGGTGGCCGCCCATGCGGGGCCGGCGCCGCGGGACCTGATCGCCCTGTCGGTCAGCAACGCCGGCCCACCGATCACCCCGGCCGACCAGGAGCGGATCTTCGAACCGTTCGTGCAGCTCGACTCGTCGCTGACCCGTTCGGCCTCCGGGGTGGGGCTCGGCCTGCACATCGTCCGGCGCCTGGTGGAGTCCTACGGCGGCAGCGTCGCGGTCGAGTCCGGCGACGGGCTGGTCACCTTCACCGTGTGCCTGCCGCTGGCCTCGCCGCCCGCCGACGACCAGCCGGCCACCGTCGGCGCCGGACAGCAATCAGACAGCGCGAAAACCTCGATCCCCTGATTCGCCTCGGGCGCGTCGCCTGGAAGGCCGTAATTTGACCCAGCATGAGCCTTTCCACGACGCTCCCATGGTCATGCTGCGAGAACCGCAGTCGATACGGAAAGGATCCAGCGTGACCCAGTCAGACGTCAGCACGTCCGCCGGCGGGTCGGAGAACACCCGCTCGGCCCTGGCCACCGGCGGCCGCAACGCCACCGACCTGGACCGTTCCGGGCGCGGCTTCGCGGGTTCTGCCGTGGAGCTCGCAGAGCTCGAGGAAGTCGACATCCGCACCGTCTTCCAGCGCGACGGAGGCGGCTTCTCGGACTGGCTCAGCGCCAACCTCGACCGACTGGCCAAGGAGCTGGGCGTGAGCGGCCTTCGCGAGGTCGGCCGCGACGTCGGGGTCGGGTCGTTCACCGTCGACATCCTCGCCCAGACCGACCGCGGCCGCCGGGTCGCGATCATGAACCAGCTGGAGCCGAGCGACCATCCGCACCTCGGCCAGATGGTCACCTTCGCGGCCGGGTTGGACGTATCGGCGATCATCTGGATCACCACCCGCGTCGGCGAGGAGCATCGCGCGGTGCTCGACTGGCTGAACCACCACGGCGACGACGACGTGCGATTCTTCGGTGTCGAGCTGCGCCTGCTGCGGATCGGCAACTCCACGCCGGCGGCCAGCTTCCACGTGGAATCGCGGCCCAACGACTGGCAGAAGGTCGTCAAGCAGCGCCAGCGGGTCGGCTCGCCGCTGAACTCGCGGATGCGGGAGTTCTGAGACCGGGTCGGTGCGAGCGGCAGGCCGCGGGCCGGGACATCCCGGCCCGCGGCAGTCATGCGGTCAGGAGCTGGCCTCCAGCTCGTCGCCGCGCGTCCAGCGGCCCACCCGCGCGATGACGACCGCCTCCTCGTCCTCGTCGTCCTCGTCGTCCTCGTCGTCCTCGCCGTCCTCGCCGTCGAGGTCGACCAGCGAGGCACCGGTGTAGACGAGGCCGTAATAGCGGTAGAGCTCGGCCTCCTCCTGCGGCCGCAGCCGATCGCCCGGCTCCATGCCGGGCGCGCGCTGTACGAACGCACGGTCGTACGGCACCCGGATCTCGTTGCCGTCCTCGACGGCGTCGCCCAGCGGGACGAGGCTCATGCTCGCGCCGATGTCGGCCGCGTTGAGCAACCCCCAAGCTGGCTCGTCGATCTCCGCGTCGTAATAGACGTCGACGATCGTACCGATCTTGGTTCCGCCGCGATCCAGTACGACGCGGCCCTTCCACCTTCGCGCGACGTCGAATGCCGGCATCGCGTCCCCCCCTTCCACTGTTTTGCCGCCGGACGCCGGCGGCAAGTGGCTATTGCGGCGCGGATGTTACCGGGGCGATCGTGACGGCGACAGTCGATTTCGAGAGCACTGACCGGATAGGCCAGATCCTTACGAAAAAATTCTCCCGAAATGGCCGGCGGAGACGCTCACGCCCGCGGTCCGGGCAGCCCGGCCTCCCGCTCGGCCCTGGCCTGGTCCTCGACGCAGAAGCGGGCGGCGGGCAGGGTCTGGAGCCGCGCTGCCGGGATCGCCTTGCCGCATGCCTGGCAGGTCCCGTAGGTGCCGCGTGCCAGGCGCTCGACGGCGCCGTCGATCTCGAGCAGCTCGTGCTCGACCTGCTCGAGGAGCGAAAGGTTCTTCGCCTGCTCGAAGGTCTCGGTCCCCAGGTCGGCGGGGTGCTGGTCCAGGTTGGACAGCTCGCCGCCCGCCTCCGCCTCCAGCTCGTCACCCTGTTCGCGGCGGATGCCGTCGCGAACGGCCTCGAGGCGGGTACGCTCCCGCTCCAGCCGCCGGCGGATGGTGGTCTTGTCCATCGCTGCCTCCGGTTGCGGATCGAAGTAGTGGTCGCCAGAGGTACCCGGCCTGGCCGAAGGCAAACCAGCGGCGCCATGGCGGGCCGCTGCGGCTACGAGCGGTCGAGGCCACGCCGGATGGCGTAGCGCATCAGCTCGTAGCGCCTGGACAGCTGCAGCTTGGTGAGGATGTTCTGGACGTGGTTCTGGACCGTCTTGACGCTGATGACCAGCTGGTCGGCGATCTCCCGGTAGGTGTAGCCCTTGGCCACCAGCTTGAGGACCTCGGTCTCGCGGGCGGTCAGTCCTGGCTCCGCGGTGCCGCTCATGCGCCGGAACTCGCCGAGGACGAGTGCGGCAAGGGACGGTGAGAACGCCGGCTCGCCGGCCCGCACCCGGGTGACCGCGTCGACCAGCTCGGCCGCGGTCGCGCTCTTCAGCAGGTAGCCGGTGGCGCCCACCTTGACCGCCTCGAGGACGTCCGCCTCCTCCCCGGACGCCGAGAGGACCAGCACCTTGACGTGCGGCGACTCCTCGACGATGCGCCGGATCGCCTCAACGCCCGGCACGGTCGGCAGGTTCAGGTCCATCAGCACCAGCTCCGGCATGGCCTCGCGGGCTCGTTCGATCGCCTCGCCGCCGTCGGCGGCCTCCGCGACGACCTGGACGCGTCCCGAGGCCTCCAGGTCGGCGCGGACGCCGTCGCGCCAGACCGGGTGGTCGTCGACCACCATCACCCGCACCCGCTCCTCAGGCTCCACGGCCACCGTCCACGTCGACCGGGGAGGCTGGGACCCGCAGCTCCACCTCGGTGCCGGCACCCGGGCGGCTGGTCACGTGCAGCTCGCCGCCGAGCTGCTCGACCCGCCCCTTGATGCTCCTGGCGAGCCCGATCTTGCCGGCGGCGGCCAGCCTGACCTCGTCGTACTCGAAGCCGCAGCCGTCGTCGCGGATGGTCACCGCCACCATGCCGGCGTCCTCCTCGGCGAACAGCGCCGCCCGGGAGGCGCCGGCGTGCTCGACCACGTTGTCGAGCGCCTGGCGGACGGCCGCGGCCAGCTCCTCGACCTGCCGCGCTGGCAGCCAGATCGGGCCGGTGGCGCCGACCGTGACCTCCAGCGACCCGGCCGCCCTGACCGTGCCGGCCAGGTCCTCGAGGACGGCACGCAGGGAGGCGGCCCCGGTCGGCTCCTCGGCGGGTTCACGCAGGATCAGCGTCCGCAGCGCCCGTTCCTGGCCGGCGGCCATCTCGGCCATGGCGGCGACCTGGTCGGCCGGGACCGGCCCGCCGGCGGCCAGCTCGCGGCCCCGCTTGTGGACCAGGGTCAGGGCCTGCAGCACCGAGTCGTGGATCTGGCGGCTGAGCGACTCCCGCTCGGCCAGCCGGGCGGCCCGCTCGCGGGCGCGGATGGTCTCCTCGGTGGCCAGGCGGAGCTGGTCGGCCGAGCGCTGCAACAGGCGGGCGACCAGGCCGACGGCGCCGCCGGCCAGCACGAAGTTGAGCACGCCCCCGGCCAGGTTGAGCAGGTCGGCGGCGTCCAGGGTCGCCAGGTCGATGCCGTTGGCGAGCTGACCGGCGACCAGGGAGGCGCCGACCGCCAGCCCGGCGGCCAGGCCGGCCCGCACGCCGCGGCTGGCGCCCCAGCTCACCGCGGCCGCCAGCGGGTAGCCGGCGGCGAAGAATGGCTGCTCGCCGATGGTCTGCGCCGGCATCACCAGCCCGGCGACCAGGTTCAGCCCGACGGCCAGGCCGAGGTCCAGGGACAGCAGCGGCACCGTTGGCCGGGGTCTGGCCACGCTCAGCCAGGCGGTCCAGGCGGCCAGGATGGCGATCGTGGCGCCGGCGAGGAGCGGCCGGCGGAGGCTCTCCACGGCCAGTGCCAGCACCGTCATCCAGGCGAGGGTCACCCAGCGGAAGGCGAGGATGCCGAGCCACAGCACCGTCGGCGCACGCTCGGCCTCCGAAGGCGTCACCGCCCGAGCGACCGGGACACCGCCCCGTCCATCGACGGCGACCCGCGTTCCAGGCCAGCGCGGCCACGGGCGGCGTCGCGGATGCGGGTGAGCGCGTCGGTGAGCACCCGCGCCTCGTCCTGGTCGAGGTGGCGGGCGAAGTGCTGCTGGATGCCGCGGAGATGGACCGGTGCGGCCCGCCGCAGTGCGCTGCGGCCCTGGTCGGTGAGCACCGCGAACTTCCCCCGCCGGTCCGACGGGCACTGCTCGCGGCGGACCAGCCCGGCCTCCTCCATGCGGTCGACCAGGCGGGACAGTCCGCTCTTGGAGAGGAGCACCGACTGGGCGAGCTCCTCCATGCGCAGGCGCCCCTCCGGGGCCTCCGCGAGGTTGAGGAGCACGTCGTAGCGGCTGAGGGGCAGGCCGCGCTCCTCCACCAGCTCGCGCTCGAGCAGCTCGGTCACGGCGGCGTGCGTCTCCAGCAGCGAGCGCCACGCGGCCAGGTGCGCGGCATCGGGTCGTACCAGCATGCTCCCATTGTACGGCCAGGGCCGTGGGCGTTTGCAGCAGCAACCAGTTGCGCGAACTGTCCCTACGGCAGGAAGCCTTCGAAGATCACGTTGTCGGCCAGGCGTTCGGCGCGCGAGCGCTCCACCTCCGAGCGGACCGTCCAGGCGAGGACGGGCAGGCCGAGCCGGCGGCAGATGGTCACCGGCAGGCAGGGCAGGCCCTGCAGCTCGTAGCCGATGAACCGGGGGCGGCCGACCCCGGCGCCGAGCAGGTTGCGGAGCAGGAAGCGTCGTGCCGGGTCGAGACCGGCCAGGCGCCCGCCGAGCAGGCCCAGCGGGTAGGCGGGCGCGGCCCGCCGGAAGGCGCGCAGGCTCAGCGGGTTGAACGACTGCAGCGCCACCTGGCCGTCGTAGCCGGCAAGGACCTCGAGGACCCGCGCCTCCAGCCGGCCGGGGAGGCCTTCGTTCTTGACCTCGACCAGCACCGGGACCCGTCCGGCCACCAGCCGGAGGACCTCCTCGAGCAGCGGGACCCGCTCGGCGGTGCCGAGAAGCCGCAGCGACCCGAGCCGCCCGGCCGGCGTGACCGCCACCATCCCCGGCTGACCGGTCAGGCGCCGGAGGTCCTGGTCGTGGATGACCGCCGCGTGGCCGTCGCCGGTGCGCCGGACGTCGAGCTCGATCGGGAAGCCGGCCTGGCAGGCCCGCTCGAAGGCGGCGAGCGAGTTCTCCGGCGCGCCGGCGGCAAGCTGGTGAAGACCACGGTGGGCGATCGGCA
Organism: Actinomycetota bacterium; assembly: GCA_036004165.1. Classification (GTDB taxonomy): domain Bacteria; phylum Actinomycetota; class CALGFH01; order CALGFH01; family CALGFH01; genus CALGFH01. Next base: position 522 of record DASYRU010000037.1, on the reverse strand, counting down.
CGGTGGCGAGCCAGCGGTCGCCGGCGTCCAGCCGCGGCGGGGCGCTCAGATGACCAGGGCGGGCGCGGCGTCCCTGCCGCGCTGCAACTGGGTGCGGGCGGCCCTGAGGCCGTCGAGCACGCGGACGGTGACGCGGTCGACCCGGCCGACCCCGTCCACCATGGCCAGCAGGCCGCGGTGGCGGTAGTAGTCGATCAGCGGCCGCGTCTTGATCGCGAACACCTCCAGCCGGTGCCGGATCGTCTGCTCCGCATCATCGGAACGGTGCAGCTCCGCCGCCCGCCCCGCCAGCCGCCGCAACAGCTCCTCCTCGTCGGCCTCGAAGCAGAGCACGGCGTCCAGCGGCGTCCCCGTGGCGGCCAGACGGCGGTCCAGCGCCTCGGCCTGCGCCACCGTGCGGGGGAAGCCGTCCAGCACGAACCCCGCCTGGCAGTCCGGCTCGGCCAGCCGGTCCATCACCATCGCGATCACCACCTCGTCGGGCACCAGGTCACCGCGGTCCATGTACTCCTGGGCCAGCAG
>DASYRU010000036.1:0-1551 GCA_036004165.1 Actinomycetota bacterium | reverse complement strand
GGCGGGAGCCTGCTGGCCGGGGCCGTGCCGGTCGCCGTCGCCCTGCTCACCGTGATGGCGGTGCTGGTGGTCGCGGTGCGCTACGGCGACGCGCTGAGCCGGCTGGTGTTCAGCCCCAGCGACGAGGTGCTGCTGCTGGTGATCCTCGGGGTGGCCCTGCTGGTGGCCGGCGTGGCGCAGCGGCTGCAGGTCTCCGCCGCGGTCGGCGCGTTCCTGGTCGGCATCGCCCTCTCCGGCCCCGCCGCCGAGGCCGCCCACGGGCTGCTCACCCCCCTTCGGGACCTGTTCGCGGCCGTGTTCTTCGTGTTCTTCGGGCTGCAGACCGACCCGGCCTCGATCCCGCCTGTGGCCCTGGCCGCAACCGGCCTCGCCCTGGTCACGGCCGCGACCAAGGTCGCCACCGGCTGGTGGGCGGCGCGCCGCGCCGGCGTCGGCACCAGGGGACGCTGGCGCGCCGGCACTGTGCTGGTCGCGCGGGGCGAGTTCTCGATCGTGATCGCCGGGCTGGCCGTGGCCGCCGGCGGGGAGCCGCAGCTCGGGCCCTTGGCCGCCGCCTACGTGCTGCTGCTGGCGGTGGCCGGGCCGGTCCTCGCCAGGGTGGCCGATCCCCTGGTGGCGCTCGCCCGGCGGCGGTCCAGGCGGGCCGCCGGGGAGCAGGCCGCCGTGCCGGACGGCCGGACCCCGCTCAGCCGGACCCGAAGGTAGGCCGCTCGGTGGAGGGGAGCAGCTCCACCCAGGTACGGCCCGGCCGCAGGGTCAGCGGCTGGCCGTCCGGCCCCAGCAGCCGCATCGGCTGGGCGGCGGACGGGCGCCGCCAGCTGCCGGTGAGCAGGCGGCCGTCGCGCAGCAGCCAGGCCTGGCCGCGGCCGACCACCACCGGGTCGGGGGTGCGGTTGCCGAGCACGTCGCGGTTCTCGTCCAGCCGGATCGCGACCCGCAGCACCACCACGTTGTCGGTGGTGACCGGCCGGCCGTCCTGCAGCCGGTCGGGGGTGCCGTCCTGGGCGCGGACCCAGCGCTTGGCCGCCGCGTCCCAGCGCCAGGCGGCCCGGCTGGATGGCGAGAAGCGCAGCGCGGCCTGCCGCAGCTGGCGGCCGCCGGCCGGCGGGTCGGCGGCGTAGGTGAACAGCTCCTTGGGGGCAGGCTTGCCGGCATCGGCCCGGCGCCCGGCCTCGTAGAGGGCGGCGGTGGCGGTGGCGACGTTGTAGGGGGCCCGCCGGTCCGGCACCCGCCGGTAGGCGGCGGGCGCCTGGCCGGGGCCGAGGAACACCGCGCCGCCCGAGGAGGCGCGCACCCGGGCGACCACCCCGGCCGCGCCGCCGGAGAAGCCGAACAGGCCGCCGCCGAGCTGGCGCAGCAGCGGCCCGTCGACCGGCCGCACCGAGCGGACCGGGACGACCAGGGCGGCGTCGCGCGACTGGTAGGTGACCAGCAGCCGGGTCAGGCCGCCCTCGACCAGCTCCTCGTGGATCAGGTCGGCGTCGTTCAGGCCCGCCTGGGGGCGGGCGGAGCTGGTGTTGTCGACCTTGATCGACAGCGCCGGGCGGGTCG
>DASYRU010000035.1:0-2167 GCA_036004165.1 Actinomycetota bacterium | reverse complement strand
GCCGCCTTCCCGGTCTGGGCGCAGGCCGCGACCCCCTCCATGGTCAGGCCGGTGTAGCCGACCGCCTGCAGCTGGTCGATGACGGCGTCGAAGATCGCCTGCTCGAGGGTCTGGCCGCGGCGCCGGGTGAGGGGGGCCTGCTGGGGGCGCGGCGGAGGCGGCGAGTGGTCCGCCCAAGCGGCCATCGGTCGACCTCCAAAGAGTTCAATAAGAAAAGTTAGTGAACGCTTGCGTTCCTAATATGCCACGTGTAGGGTCCCCCCTTAGTGAACTTCATCGTACACTAGCGAAAGGGACGAAGTCAGCTTATGACAGTCGCGCAGGCGGGCGTGCCACCAGCTCCGGGTGCGGCACGGCGGGGACACCACCCCGCGCTCGCGCTCTTCGTGATCGCGGCATCGCAGCTCATGGTCGTGCTGGATGCGACCATCGTGAACATCGCCCTGCCGCAGATCCAGCAGGCCCTCGGCTTCTCCACCACCAGCCTGTCGTGGGTGCTCAACGCCTATACGCTCACCTTCGGCGGGCTGCTGCTGCTCGGCGGCCGCGCTGGCGACATCCTCGGCCGCCGCCGCATGTTCATCACCGGAATCCTGCTGTTCACGCTGGCCTCGTTCCTCGGCGGCTTGGCGACCTCGGCCGGCTGGCTGCTGGCCGCACGAGCCCTGCAGGGTGTCGGTGCGGCGATCGCGGCGCCGACCGCGCTGGCGCTGATCACCACGAACTTCGCGGAGGGGCGCGAGCGCAACCGCGCGTTCGGCGTGTTCGCCGCCACCGCCGTGGCCGGAGGGTCCATCGGCCTGATCGCCGGCGGCATGCTCACCTCGTGGCTGTCGTGGCGCTGGGTGCTGTTCGTCAACGTGCCGATCGGCATCCTGCTGGCGCTGGCGGCGCCGCTGTACATCACCGAGTCCGAGCGCCAGCCCGGCAGGTTCGACCTTGGCGGCGCCCTCACCTCAACCGGGGGGATGGCGGCGCTGGTCTACGGGTTCATCCGCGCGGCGCAGGAGGGTTGGAGCGACCCGGTGACGATCGGCTCGTTCGCCGCCGCCGCCGTGCTGCTGGCCGTGTTCTTCTCGATCGAGACCAGGATCAGCCAGCCCATCACCCCGCTGCACCTGTTCCGCGACCGCAACCGGGCCGGGGTCTACGCCATCATGCTCGCCCTGGCGGCGGCGATGTTCGGCATGTTCTTCTTCCTCACCCTGTTCGTGCAGGACGTGCTCGGCTACAGCCCGCTGCGGGCCGGTGTCGCGTTCCTGCCCGTCACCGCAGCGATCGTCATCACCTCCCAGTTCGCCGCCCAGTCGCTTCCCAGGCTCGGGCCGAAGCGCCTGATGACGGGCGGCGCCCTGCTGGCGGTCGTCGGGCTCGCCTGGCTGTCGCAGGTCTCGGTGACCAGCGGCTACGTCGAGGGGATCCTCGGTCCGATGCTGGTGTTCGGCCTGGGCATGGGCTTGCTGTTCGTGCCGCTGACCATCCTTGCGGTCTCCGGCGTCGAGCGGCACGAGACGGGCGCGGCGTCCAGCCTGCTCAACGTTACCCAGCAGATCGGCGGCTCCCTGGGCCTGTCGATCCTGGTCACCGTGTTCGGCACCGCCAGCCGCAACGAGGCCACCAACCAGGTCGGGCAGTTCCTGGCCAACGCCAGCCCCGAGCTCCAGGCCCGGTTCCAGCAGACGGGTCAGCTTCCCGCCGCCTACGCCGACCAGGTGCTCGCCCACGGCATCTCGACCTCGTTCCAGCTCGCGGTCGTCTTCGCGGTGCTGGCGCTGCTGGTGTCGTTGACCGTGATCCGCACCAGGGTGGTGACGGAGGTGGACGCCTCCAGCCTGCCGGGCATGGGCGGCGGCTGAGACCGCAGCGACCTCCCGCGGAGCGGCGCCGGGCACAGCCCGGCGCCGCTCCGGTTCCGGTAGCGTTGCCCCATGGAGATCGCGAAGGGACACGAGCACCCCTACCAGGAGGGCGACGCGGCGAGGTTCACCGGGCGGGTGTGGCTGAGCCAGGGCCTGTCGGCGCCAGGGGGCACCGGGATGAGCGTGGTGCACTTCTCGGCCGGCGCCAGGACCCACTGGCACACCCACCCGGGCGGCCAGCTCCTGTACGGCGTCAGCGGTCACGGGCGGGTGCGGTCGCGGGGCGGGCAGGGCCACGTGCTGGTGCC
>DASYRU010000034.1:0-2233 GCA_036004165.1 Actinomycetota bacterium | reverse complement strand
TCGTCGGCGTGGACGTACCAGGGCCCCGGCCAGTCGACCCCGTCGGCGGCCACACGGACCCGCTCGACCCTGCCGGCTCGCTCAAGGCCGGCCAGCACGGCTCCCAGGCCCGGGTAGCGCCCGGCGGTGAACGAGCGGTCGATGTCCCGCTGGGTGGCGACCCCGAGCGCCCGCAGCGACCGCTGGGCGGCCCGGCGGACCACCTCCCGCTCCGGCAGCCGCTCGGCCGGCGTCCACGCCGGCAGCCAGCGCTCGGCCAGGTCCCAGAGCCGCTGCTGCCCCAGCCGGCCGGCCACCATGATCCGACCTTGGGTCCACAGTGCGTCGAGCATGCGGTCCACGTTGCGTCCGGCGGTCCAGCCGGCCGACCGCCAGGCGACCGCGGCACGGCCCTGGAGCGCCCTGCCGGGCAAGGGGCCGTCGGCGCGCAGCCGGCGCAGGATCGAGCGCCGCAGCGCCTGGTTCTCGGCCAGCCAGGCTCGCACCCGCCGGCTGGAGGCGGTGCGACCCGACGGATAGCGCCGCATCAGCAGGTGGTGGATCGGGTAGTCCTCGGTGCGGACGATCGCGGCCGCGTGCGCCCAGTACTCGAACAGGCGACGGTCCTGCCACAGCAGCCGGTCCAGCTCGCCCGGCTGGTAGGCGCCGAGGCGGCTCCAGAGGACGAGCTGGTGGCTGCGGGCGACCACGCTGATGGGATCGAGCTGCAGGCAGCCCAGGTCGGCGGCGACCTCCATGATCCCGGCGGCGTCCGCCGCCGGGCGTTCACCGGCCAGCCGCTGGCGCGTGATGAACAGCCGCCTGGCCAGCGTCGGGTCGACGGTGCGCAGCGCGGCCGGCACGTTCCGGCTCAGGCGGGGTGGCCGGCGGTGCCGGTGGTCTCCTCGGTGGGTATGGCCGTGGCGCTGTGGCCGGTGGCGCCGACCGGTTGGCGGCGGCCGGGGACCCGGCCGAGCACTTCGTCCACGTCGGTGCCGTCGACGGTCTCGCGCTCCAGCAGCAGGTCGGTCAGCCGGTCGAGCGCGTCCTTGTGGTCGGTGAGCAGGGCGGTGGCGCGCTGCTCGGCCTCGCGCAGCAGCTTGGCGACCTCGGTGTCGATCACCCGCTGGGTCGCCTCGGCGTAGGGGCGGCTGCGGACCTCCTCCCCACCCAGGTACATCGGGCTGCCGGAGGCGAACCCGATCGGCCCCAGCGCCGGGCTCATGCCGAACTCGCGCACCATCCGGGTCGCCAGGTCGGTCGCGCCGGCCAGGTCGTTGGACGCCCCGGTGGAGGTCTCACCGAACACCAGCTGCTCGGCGGCGCGGCCGCCCATCCGGATCGCCAGCGAGTCCTTGAGGTAGCCCTCGGTGTACAGGTGCCGCTCGTCGATCGGCAGCTGCTCGGTCACCCCCAGCGCCTGGCCGGCGGGCAGGATGGTGACCTTGGCGACCGGGTCGCCGTGCTCCGACACCGCGGCCACGATGGCGTGGCCGCCCTCATGCACCGCCACCGCCCGCTTCTCATCCGGCAGCAGCGCGTTGGAGCTGTCGCGGCGGCCGAGCAGGATGCGGTCTCTGGCCTCGGAGAAGTCGACCGCCTGGATCTGCTGGCGGCCGGCGCGGACCGCGAAGATCGCCGCCTCGTTGACCAGGTTGGCCAGGTCCGCACCCGAGAACCCGGGGGTACCGCGGGCCACCACGTCCAGGTCCACGTCGGGCCCGATCGGCTTGCCCTTGCTGTGCACCACCAGGATCGCCCGCCGCTCCTTCTGCGCCGGCAGCGGGATCACCACCTGCCGGTCGAACCGGCCCGGCCGCAGCAGCGCCGGGTCCAGCACCTCCGGCCGGTTGGTCGCCGCGATCACCACCACCCCGGTGGCCGCCTCGAACCCGTCCATCTCGGCCAGCATCTGGTTGAGGGTCTGGTCGCGCTCGTCGTTGGAGACCAGCTGTCCCCCGCGGCGCTGCCCGATCGCGTCGATCTCGTCGATGAACACGATCGAGGGGGCCCGCCGCCGCGCATCGGCGAACAGGTCGCGGACCCGCGCGGCGCCCACCCCCACAAACAGCTCCACAAACGAGCTGCCGGTGACCGACAGGAACGGCACCTGCGCCTCGCCGGCCACCGCCCGGGCCAGCAGGGTCTTGCCGGTCCCGGGCGGCCCCACCATCAGCACGCCCTTGGGGCCGACCGCGCCGGCCTTGCGGTAGCGGTCGGGGTTCTTGAGGAAGTCGACCACCTCGGTGACCTC
>DASYRU010000033.1:0-1944 GCA_036004165.1 Actinomycetota bacterium | reverse complement strand
GTCGCTGTCCCGCGCGCTCGCCGAGCCCCTGTTCGGCACCGCCTCGCGGGTCCGCGGCTGGGTGCTGCTGGAGCAGCCGGGCCCGTGGGGGCGGGAGGCGGTCCTGGAGAGCCGCCTCGACCCGGCCCTCGCGCGCGCCCTTGACCGGCGCGCCCGCGCCGCCCACGCCCGCCTGCTGCTGATCCGCCGGCCGGGGCGGGCGGCGGCCACCGTGCCGCACTGCTTCGTGGCCCACACCGGCCGCGCCGACCGCTGGGTCGAGGGCCGCCGGCTGGACGACCCGGCGGCCCTGCTGGACCTGGACCTCGGCGGGGTGGTGGCCGGGGAGCGGCCCGGCTTCGGCGAGCCGGTCGAGCGTTCGCTGCTGCTGGCCTGCACCAACGGCCGCCACGACCGCTGCTGCGCCACCTACGGCCGCCCGCTGGCGCTCGCCCTGGCCGCCACCGGCGAGCAGGTCTGGGAGTGCTCCCACATCGGCGGCGACCGGTTCGCCGGCAACCTCGTCTGCCTGCCGGACGGGCTCTACTTCGGCCGGGTCGGCCCCGGCGACGCGGCTCGGGTCGCCGGCCTGTTCCGGCGCGGGCTGATCGACCTCGACCACTACCGGGGCCGCTGCAGCGACCCGCCGGTGGTGCAGGCGGCGGAATGGTTCGCCCGCAGGGAGACCGGCCTCCGCGGCCTCGACGACCTCGCCCTCGAGGACCACGACCGGCTGGACGGCGCGGTGCGGATCGTGCGCTTCCTCGGCCCCGGCGGGCTGCGCCTGCGGGTGGCGCTGCGGGCCGCGCGCAGCGGCGACCCGCGGCCGCTCACCTGCTCCGCGGCCCGGCCGGAGCCCCCGCTCACCTTCACCCTGCTGGACCTGCGCACGGAGGTGGCCTCCTGATGAGCAGCGACCGTTCGCCTGGACGTGGTTCACAGTGTTGGACCTCCAACGAGCAACACAAATCGGGTGGCGACTCTCATTGATCAGGGAGGAACCGGATTGACGGATCGCTACGACCAGTTCACCAGCTTGCAGTTCGAGCGCCCTTCGGACGGGGTGCTTCGCATCATCATGAGCAATCCCGACCGGCTGAACGCCGCCGATGCGGCAATGCATCGCGACCTCGCCGAGGTCTGGCGCACGATCGACACCGATCCTGAGATCCGCGCGGTCATCGTCCGAGGTGAGGGAGCGTCGTTCTCGGCAGGCGGTGACGTGGACCTCGTCGCCGAGATGACCGAGGAGTTCGCCACTCGCATCCGCGTGCTTCGGGAGGCGCGTGACCTGGTCTACAACCTCCTGAACTGTTCCAAGCCCATTGTCTCGGCCATGCAAGGGCCGGCCGTCGGCGCCGGCTTGGTGATCGGGTTGCTCGCCGATGTCTCCATTGCAGCCCGGTCGGCCCGCATCATCGACGGCCACACCCGACTGGGCGTCGCGGCCGGCGACCACGCCGCAATCATCTGGCCGCTGCTCTGTGGCATGGCAAAGAGCAAGTACTACCTGCTGTTGTGTGAGCCCATCTCGGGCGTGGAGGCGGAGCGGATCGGCCTGGTGTCGCTGTGCGTGGACGACGCCGAGCTGCACGACACCGCGCTCGAGATCGCGACCAGGCTCGCGCGCGGGTCCCAGAGCGCGATCCGCTGGACCAAGTACGCCCTGAACAACTGGCTGCGCATGGCCGGCCCGGTCTTCGACACGTCGCTGGCGCTGGAGTTCATGGGCTTCGCCGGCCCGGACGTGCGCGAGGGCGTCGCTGCCTTCCGCGAGAAGCGCCCACCCAACTTCACCGGCCCGGCGTCGGAGTAGGTCAGGAACGGCCCGGCTGCACCAGGCCGACCTCGTAGGCGAGGATCACCGCCTGGATGCGGTCGCGCAGGCCGAGCTTGGCCAGCACGTTGCCCACGTGGGTCTTGATGGTGTGCTCGCTGACGTACAGGGTGGTCGCCATCTCGGCG
>DASYRU010000032.1:0-2716 GCA_036004165.1 Actinomycetota bacterium | reverse complement strand
CAGGTCGCCGCCGAGGGCCGCGGCCAGGAACCGCTCGGTTGCGGCCCTCCGCGCCGACGGGTCTGGTTGGTAGCGCGGGCGGCGTGCCCGGACGTGCTCGCGGGCGCGGTGGGCGAGCTGGCGGACCGCGGCCGGGCTGCGCCCCAGGAACGCGGCGATCTCGGGGTGGTCGTACCCGAACACCTCGTGCAGCACGAACACCGTGCGCTCCAGCGGCGTCAGCGTCTCCAGCACCACCAGCATGGCCATCGACACCGCCTCGGCCCGTTCCGCGCTCTCGGGGCCGTCGGTCCCGGTGGCCAGCGGCTCGGGCAGCCATGGCCCCACGTAGGCCTCGCGGCTACGGCGCGCGCTGCGCAACCGCGACAGCGCCTGGTTCACGGCGATCCGCAGCAGGTAGGCGCGCGCGTTGACGACCTCCTCGCGACCGCTGGACGCCCAGGCCAGCCAGGTGTCCTGCAGGACGTCCTCGGTGTCGGAGACGGTCCCGAGCAGGTTGTAGACGACCGAGAACAGCAGGTCCCTGAGCTCGACGAAGCTCGCGGTCGTCGTCTCGAGGACGCTGGTCCCCTCCCCGCCCGCCTGGGCGGCCGAGCGATCATGGCGCACTGCTGGCGACCCTCCTGCCTGGTTCTCCGATTCCGGTCGTTCCACCATGGAGACGCGCGGCGACCCGCGAGTGTGACATGCGGCGCCTGCCCCCTCGGGCTCAGCGAGCGACCGCCGCGGCTTCGGCGCCGACCTCGTCGGGCTCGACGTCACGCCGGCGGGCCAGGCGGCTGGGCCACCAGATGTGCCGGCCCACGTCGAGGTTGAGCGCGGTGACCAGCACCGAGCGGACCACGAAGGTGTCCAGCAGCACGCCGAACGCCACCGCGAAGCCGATCTCGGTGACGAACACCAGGGGCAGCGTCGCCAGGGCGACGAAGGTGCCCGCCAGGACCAGGCCCGCGGAGGTGATCACCCCGCCGGTGGCGGCCAGGCCGATCAGCGCACCCCGCCGGGTGCCGTAGCGGCTGCTCTCCTCGTGCACCCTGGTCATCAGGAAGATGTTGTAGTCGGTGCCCAGGGCGACCAGGAACACGAACACCCACAGCGGCAGCGAGGCGTCCGCGCCCGCGAAGCCGAAGACGTGGTCGAAGGCCAGGGCGCTGACGCCCAGCGCCGCCGCGAACGACAGCACCACCGTCCCGATGAGCAGCAGCGGAGCCACCAGCGCGCGCAGCACCAGGCCGAGGATGACGAGCACCGCGCCCAGCACGAGCGGCACGACCAGGTTCCGGTCGTGCCGGGACGCCCGCTGGATGTCGAGGTTGACCGCGCTGTTGCCGCCGACCTTGGCGTCCGCCCCCTGGATCGCGTGCACCCTCGAGCGCAGCCGGTCGACGGCGTCGTAAGAGGCTTGGCTGTCGCCGCTGCTGGTCAGCGTGCCTTCGAGGTAGGCGATGCCGCCCTTGACCAGCGGACGGGTGACCTGGGTGATCCCCGGGGTGGCGGCCACGGCGGACTGCAGCTCCCCTGAGGCGGCCGCGTTGCCGATGACCTGGACGGGGTTGCCGGCGCCGCCAGGGAAGTGGCGGTCCAGCGCCTCCTCACCCGCCACAGAGTCCTGCGCGGTGCGGAAGCCGTCCTTGCTCTGCAGGCCCTCGGCCTTCAGCCCGGTCAGCCCCAACGCCAGCGCCCCCAGCACCACCGCGGTCACTACCCACACGACCCGGGGCCGTGGGGCCATGCGGCGCCCGATCCGCGCCCACAGCCCGCGCTCGGTCGGCTCGGCGGAACCAAGCGCCGGCCGCCGCGGCCAGAACACCCATCGGCCGAAGATGACCAGCAGCGCCGGCAACAAGGTGAGCATGGCGAACAGGCCGACCGCGATGCCGACCGCCATCACCGGGCCGAGGCTCTTGGTGGAGGCGAGCTCGGCGACCAGCAGGGCAAGCAGGCTCAGGATGACGGTGGCGCCGCTGGCGATGATCGCCGGCGCCGCGCGGTGCAGCGCCACCGCCATCGCCTCGTGGCGGTCTTCGTGGCGGCGCAGCTCCTCGCGGTAGCGGGCGGTCAGCAGCAACGCGTAGTCGGTCCCGGCGCCGAACACCAGCACCGTCAGGATGAACGCGCTCTGGCCGTTGACGGTCAGGCCCGCGTTGTTGGCGAGCAGGTAGATCACCGCCTGCGCGGCGGTCAGGGCGACGAACACGGTGGTCAGCGGCAGCAGCCACAGCACCGGGCTGCGGTAGGTCAACAGCAGGATGACGATCACGATCACCGCGGTGATGTACAGCAAGGTGGAATCAAACCCCGAGAACACCTCGCTGAAGTCGGCGGCGTAGCCGGCCGGACCGGTGACGTGGACGCTCCCGCCGCTGGCGTTGGCGATGGAGCGCACTTCCTTGACCACGGGGGCGACGTCGTTCCAGCCGCCGCCGCCCATCGCGATCGGCACGACCACCTGCAGCGCCCGGCCGTCACCGGCGGGGACCGGGCCGACGACCTTGCCACTGACGTGGTCCAGGCCGGCGAAGCGCTTGGCGTCAGCGGCGGCCCTGGCCTGGTCGGCGCGGGTGATGGGACCCGGGCGCTCGTAGACCACCACCGCCGGGAGGGTGTCGCTCGGCGTGAACCGCCTGGCCAGCTCGATGACCCTGGTGGACTCGGCGTCCTTCGGCAGCCACGCCGACGCGTCGTTCTTCTGGGCGCCGTTGAGCTTGCCGGCGAG
>DASYRU010000031.1:0-2310 GCA_036004165.1 Actinomycetota bacterium | reverse complement strand
CGGAAGGCGTCGGTGGCGCCGGCCGGGTCGCCGGCGAGGATCGCCCTGGCGCCGCCGCCGACCAGCAGGGTCAGCAGCCGGAGCTGGGCGGGGTCGAGCTCCTGCGCCTCGTCGACCAGGACGGTGCCGACCTGGGCGACGGTGGCGGCCAGCACCTCGGGGCGGTCCTCGAGCAGGTCGCCGGCCTGGACGACCAGCCCGGCCTGGTCGACCGCGTCCTGGAGGGCGAGATGCTCGCCGTAGACGGCCAGGAACGCCGCGGCAGGGACCCAGCTCTGGCGCTGCTCGGCGTGGGCCCGCTCCAGCAGCTCCTCCGGGCCGATGACGCGCCGCTCGCAGGCGAGCACCAGCTCGGCCAGCTCATCGGTGAAGGCTCGCGTGTCCACCAGCCCCCGCAGCTCGCCCCAGTCGACCACCGGTGGGTCGTGCAGCAGCAGCGAACGCACCAGCGACCATTGCTCCGGGCCGCTGAGCGGTCGCGGCTCACCCCGGTAGGCGAGCAGGTCGGCGTGGCTGGTGACCAGGCCGCGGGCGAAGGCGTACCAGGTGACGCAGCCGAGCCCCCCACCGGCCGCGGTGGCCAGGGAGGCCAGCAGCCGCTCGGTGGAGGCGACGGCGGCCTGCCGGCCGGAGGTCACGAACAGGGCGCCGTCGCGCCGGGCGAGCAGGGCGTGCACGGCCGCCTCGAGCAGCGCGGTCTTGCCGGAGCCGGGGCCGCCGAGCACCACCACGTTGCCGGCCGGGAGCGCGGCCGCCAGCTCGGCGGGTGCACCGTCGGGCAGCGCGACCGCCCGAGCACCGCCGGCGTCTGGAACGTCCGACCACGTCATGATGTGGGCATCCTAACCAGCGCCAGCGACGATCGAGCCGGTGCGTCCACACCCCCGCCGGGATCGGAGCGGGCGTGGACACGCGGCGGCGCCGGGCTGTGGACGGCGGCGGACGCCGCCGGGCCGGCGGCTATGCTCATGGGCGCCGGCGCCTGCCGGGCGCCCCTTGGACCACAGGGTCGACGACGAGGAGGCCGACGACGAGGAGGCCGACGACGCCAGGATCGCGAGCGGGCCGGGCCCTGGCGGTCCTGCTGCTCGCCGCCACGCTGCTGGCCGGCTGCGGCCGTCTCCTCGGTGGCGACGGCGGAACCGGCCGGGCGCCTGCCGGGCTTGCCACCAGCGAGGCGGAGCGGGCCTCCTGGCCGGAACCGCCGGGGGACGCGGTGCGCGCCATGGTCCAGCGGGTGACCGACGGCGACACCTTCGTCGCCACCGTGGGGGGCCACCGGGAGCGGGTCAGGGTCATCGGCGTGGACACCCCGGAGACGGTGGCGCCCAACCGCCCGGTGGAGCCCTACGGCCGGGAGGCCTCCGACTTCGCCAAGCGCTTCCTGACCGATGCGACCGTGCGCCTGGCCGGCGACGTCGAGGCGAGGGACCGCTTCGGGCGGGTGCTCGCCTACGTCTGGCTGGCCGACGGGACCTTCTGGAACGCGCTGCTGGTGGCCGAAGGCTACGCCCAGCAGCTCACCATCCCCCCGAACGTCGCCTACGCGCCGCTGCTGCGGCGGCTCGCGGCGGAGGCAAGAGGCCAGGACCGCGGGCTGTGGGCGCGCGAACGTCCGGGCGGCTGACGCCCGGACGACAGCCGAAAAGATAGGACGGCCTGCCGTCCGGGGGGCCCCGGCAGTCCCCCAACCACCGGTCCACACGTCCGGACGGCGCGGCCGCCGCAACGCGAACCTGCTTCCCGCGCCTCCCGTGTCCTTCGGCCAAGGCCGAACGGCCCCGGCCGTCCTGCGGGCGGAATGTGGCCCACATGGACGCCCCCCAGCGCCCCTGCGGACCAGATTCCGAGTTCGCGCTACTGACAGTACGATCTCGTGCCGGTTCGTGCCGTGCTCGATTCCAAATCGTTATCAGCCAAAGTACCAGAGTCGGTCGACGTGGTCCATGTCGGACCCTGCCGCGGCGTCCGGCGGGATCAGCTGCTGGGCCGCTGGGTGAGCGTCGCCGACACCTCGGTCTCGCTGCCGTCCCTGACCACCTTGAGGGTCACCTTGTCGCCGGGCTTGTGCGCCCGGATCTGGCTTGCCAGCTCGTCGTAGCTCTCCACCGCCTTGCCGTCGATCGCCACGACCAGGTCGCCGACCCGGAGGCCGGCCTTCGCGGCCGGGCTGTCCGGCTGGACCTCCTGGACGAGCGCGCCGGCCCGGCCGCTGGTCGGGTCGGTCATGCTGACCCCGAGGTAGCCGGTCTGGACCGGCTTGCCCTGGACGATCGCCTCGGCGGACTTGGCGGCGACGTCGATCGGGAT